>DASPSM010000493.1:0-8522 GCA_035623955.1 Planctomycetaceae bacterium | reverse complement strand
ATTTGGACGCGCGAAGACCTGGCAAAAGGCGATGTCCAATGGATTCTGGCCGAGCGTTTGCGCGAATCAGGCGTGCCGCCGCAGAACATCGCCTCAAGTTGGGAGTGGTTCGCGTATTGGAATTTTCCCGAGTTTGTGCGGCAGGAGGGAAAGCGGGTCGGAACCGAGATCCCCAATTTCCTGGGAGAGGACGGCTGGCAGGGACGAAACCGTAAGTCCGCGGAGTATTGGATCGTGCACGAGCCGCGACCCGCCGCTGGCTCGGGCGAAACGTGGACGATTGTCGGCCAGGCGGACTACTTCAGCATTTACGCCCGGCGTCGCGAGCAGTTTTACGCCGTTCGACGCGCGCCGGCTCCGACTCGGCGGATCCCGAATTGAGCCGAACAGCGTGCGACGAAGTGACAGCTGGTAAGCTTTGTGTTGCAAAGCTTTTCGGGGGTCGCTATGCTGGGGGACGTTGTCTTCGGTCGGTGAGGGCGCGATCACTGGAAAATTCTCGGGAGTGTTGGCGTGGAACTGCGTGAAGCCTTGGAGCAAATCGCGGAGATCCGCGATCAGCTGGCACGCACCGAGACTTTTGAGGGGTACCGCTCGGCGACTGTTGCGGCCTCCGGGTTACTCGCGCTCGGCGCCGCGGGGATTCAGACGGCACTGATCCCAGACCCGATGGGTCAGCTCGACCTCTATCTGGCGCTGTGGGTGGGGGTGGCGATTGTCAGCGCGGCCATGGTGGGGATTGAGATGTTCGTACGCTGCCGCCGCGCTGCCTCAGAAACGACGGTGCGACTGACGCGAATGGTGGTCGAACAGTTTCTGCCCTGCGTCGTCGTGGGCGCGCTTTTGACCGTGGCTATCGCAGTCGTCGCCCCGGAAACGGCGTGGATGCTGCCCGGTCTCTGGTCGCTGGTATTTGGTTTGGGAGTCTTCGCCTCCGCGAGATTGTTCCCCAGGCCCGTCGTGTGGGTAGCAGGTTACTATTTGCTCGCCGGCATCGCCTGCCTGGCTGCGGCCAAGCGGCTGGATCCCTTGTCGCCGTGGCTGATGGCATGCACGTTCGGGTTTGGGCAGTTGCTGGCGGCAGCCATCGTCTATTGGAGCGTGGAGCGGAAGCATGCCTCGTGATAGCAAGCCCCCACGAAGCGACTCAGGGCGTTTCGCCTACGAAGGGCTGGAGCGGGCAATCCACGAGAAGGCCCGGCTGGGGATCCTGACCTCCTTGATGACGCGCCGCGACGGGTTGCTGTTCACCGAATTGAAACAACTTTGCTCGCTCACCGATGGGAATCTGAACCGTCACCTCAAGGTCCTGCAGGACGCGGGGCTGGTCGACGTCTGGAAGGGCTCGCAGAAGGGAAAACCGCAAACGCTCTGCCGGCTGAGCCCCGACGGTCGTCGCCGCTTTCTCGAGTACGTTGCCGTTCTGGAACAGGTCGTTTCCGACGCGGCAGCGGCTGAGCAGACGGCGCCTTCCAAGTCCCGAGCACGGGATCTGCTGGGAGGCTGGTCGCCGGCCTGACACGCAGGCTTTTCCATCTGCGAGGCTTTTTTTGCCTATTCACTTTGCAATACAAAGTTATAACCAGGTCGTCGTTGTTTAGAGAGTTCCTGAGAGGAAGGCCGATGAGAGTCTTACGGGCCGATGCGATGGGATTGTGCTTCGGAGTCCGCGACGCGCTCGCTATCGCGACTAATCGCCCTGACCCGCACAACACGACGATTCACGGCGAGCTGGTTCACAACGAGGCGGTGCTCGTCCAATTGCAGTCACGTGGCTTTCGGATGACTTCTGAAGGGGATCGCCACTCGCTCCCGGCGACCGAGGAAGTGTTGGTGACTGCGCACGGCATCAGCGATCGCGAGCGAAGGCGTCTCGAATCAGCAGGCAAGCGACTCATCGACACGACGTGCCCACTCGTCCAGCGCGTGCACCGCGCGGCGCAGGCGCTGCAGGCAGACGGGTTCCACGTATTGGTTCTGGGCCGGCGGTCGCACGCCGAGGTCCGCGGGATTGTTGAAGACCTCGCCGCCTGCGACGTCGTGGAATGTCCGGACGAGGTTATCGAATTTGGGTATCCCAAATTGGGCCTCGTCTGCCAGACCACCACACCTCCCGACCTGGCGCAAAAGATTCTGGCTGCAGTCCGCGCCCGCAACCCATCGGCGCAGATTCGATTTGCCGACACGATTTGTCAGCCGACGCGCGAGCGCCAGCAGGCCCTCGATCGGCTGGTCGGGAAGGTCGACGCAATGGTGGTCGTGGGTGGAAAGAACTCCAACAACACGCGTCAGCTCGTCGAGCGCTGCCGGAGCGCGCAGGTGCCGGTCTGGCACGTGCAGAGTGCCGACGACTTGGATCTGCATTGCCTGCGCAGCTTCCAGGTGGTGGGGCTGACCGCCGGCACGTCGACGTTGGACGAAACGATCGACGAAGTGTACGCCGCCTTGCGGCGCCTGCCAGCGGCGATTCCAAGCACGTCGCGGCAATGGGTGCGGCACTTCCGCGCGAGCGCTGCGACTTCGCCCGAGATTCCCTGGGATGACCCCCGGCGGCTGTCGACTCTTGAGCAAAAGGCCGTTCTGCGCTCGATTCAAATCTTTCAACTCGGTGAAAGCGGGGGAGGAAGCCGATTGCTGAAAGCAGCCGAGAAGGAGTGCGCACGACGAGGCGATTGGCCGTATCTCAAGGCCCTCCGCCTGTTTGTCGAAGAAGAACAGCGGCACGCTCAGTGGCTCGAACTCTTCCTGAAGCGCGAGGGGGCCGCCCTGATTGGCCGCCAATGGACCAACGGCGTCTTTCGACGTGTAAGAAGCCTAATAGGACTCGAGTTGATGCTCGCCATCCTGCTGGCCGCGGAGCTGATCGCGCGAGTCTACTACGCAGCCCTCAGCCGGGCGACCGAGGACCCCGTCTTGCGTGCAATCTGCGGCCGCATTCTTCGCGATGAGCGGTGGCACGTCCGATTTCAATGTGATCGTTTGGCCCGGATGGGCGCCGGCCGCCGAGCGCTGCTGAGAGTCATAGGCGGCTGCGCGGAACGGGTCGGCTTCCGTGCAGTGTGTGTCGCCGTGTGGCTGAATCACGCCTCCGTATTTCGCGCGGCGGGGATGGGATTCCGGGGCTTTTGGAGAAAGACGGGCCGCAAGCTTCAAGTTGCCCAGCGCCTCATCCGGTCGGCCAGCTGGCGCGACCACGTACGGGGCCGTCCGTTAGACGGTGCTACAAGTTCCAGGAGAGCAAAAACAGGACAGCAAACAGCGCCCCCATTGAGATCAGGATCGTGAAGAACAATCTGGCGGAGCGCCGCAGAATCTGGGGCGGATACTCAAATCGCGTCGCGCTGTACACGAGGCTGACCGTGAGCGCCAGCGGCAGCAAATACCAGCTGGCGTGCGAGCTGTCCGCCAACAGAGCAAACGACTCCATGATGCGCGATCCTTGATGTGTCCAACGCCAGATGTATCGAAGAATTGAAACACGGTCCGCTGGGACGTGCGGCCAGCCTGCTAGGTCTTGGCCGCTTCGGCAGGGGGCGGCTGTGCGGGGGGCACGGCCTTGGCAGCCTTGTCGGCTGACCCGGGGGCGGCCGCTTTTCGCTCCTCTTCGGCGCCGTCTCCGTAGCCGTAGGCCGGCCCTTCCACCGCATCCAGAATGACCAGGATGTTGAGGAGGCCGGCGATCATCGTGAACGTCATCGCCAGCTCGTGAAACTTGCCGAGCTTGCCATGCAGATCGAGGTAATATCGTTCGTCGGGCGGAGATTCGAAGCGGTCCAAGAAGCTCCGCGGGAAGTCGCCACGCAACCGTCCGATCGCCTGCGGAGGATCGCTGGAATCGACAACGTCGACCTCGATCTCGCGGTCGGGATCCGCCGAAACGGCCTTGCCGAGTGTGGGAATCCCCCCGAGTTTGATGGTGATCTCTTTCTTGTCCAAGTGACCGGTGAACGTTCCTTGAACAACCCGGCCTTCCGCCGGGCGAGCACCCGGTTTGAGTTCGATGCGCCCGGTCACAACGCCGTCCGCTAGCCCGACCGTGCGGTCGTGCATTCGCAGGGTTCCGTGGAAGGGGGCGTTGATCGGGGCCGAGATGCTCATCTCGTTGATGTTGGTGCGGCTCTCATAGCGCCGCGCTTGTACCAGCGACGGCAGTGCTGGCAGCCCTACGAAAACCTGCGCGTAGTACGGGTTCAAGAAGTTCGTTGGATCCTTCTTCCAGTAAACGACGCTCCAGTTGCCCAGCGCCATTCCGTAGAAAAATGTGACCAGCACGCAGACGCCACAGAGGATGCCTTTGAAATAGCGTCCCTGGTAGACGTGTCCGGCACCGGGAAACAGAAATGCCAGAACGCCGGCTAAATACCGGTTTTTGAAGGGAATGCGGGGATCAAGCATGCTGGATCAATTCCGGGAAGGCCGGCGTGACTCCGAGTCGGACGGTGCTTGTGAGCCGGCAACCGGCCGTATTTTAGGGCGTTCACGAAAGCACGGCTAGGGAGGCTTATGGCGTCGTCGCGACGAGTGTGCCGTACCAGGCGGTCATTTCCGCCCAACTGTCAGGCGGCCTCGCCGTGCATCTCTACGCGCGGCCGGTAAAAAAGCGCCACCGGCACCATCACGGCCGCCGACATCGCGAAAATCCAGCTTTCGCGAATCTCCAGCAGCGTGCAGAGGCGGATCACCCCCAGGTAGAAAACAGCCGCAAGCATGATGCCAATCCAATTGATGAGGTTCATCGCGCCGATCATCCTTCCCTTTTTTTCCGCGGGGGGGCGGACCTGCATGACGACGGCCAAGGGAACATAGAAGAACCCGGCAAAGAACCCGACGCCGCCGAGCAGGAATCGGCAGACGATCTCGAACGAGCTTGTTGGCGCTAGCATTTGGGCGATCGATTCGGGAGCGCGTGTGGCAAGTGTTTTGTCCGCAGGCTGGGCGGACGCACTTGTCGAGCTTCCCTCCGACGAACTGGCGTCACTCGCCTTTGCGGCATTTTCCAGCGGGACGCCAGCGATGCTTCCGACCGCGGCCAGCCCCGAGAGGCAGACAACAATTCCCCAGGCGCCGAGTTTGACAAAGCCTGTGCGGATCTTGCCTCGCGAAGCCCCGCCCGCCCACAGGCATCCGACCATGATGCCGACTGCCATGCAGACAGAGAGCAGGCTGGTCCGTCCGTCGCCGTATTGCATCTGCAGCTTGCCGAAGTCGTTGACCGACGGCTGAATCACCCCGCCCAGGAACCAGAAGAGCGACGAGATCACCAGCACCCAGAGTAGCGGCCTGTCTGTCCACAACATTCGCCACGTTTCGCCACTGATGAAGAGCGCCGACGGCGTGAACTCCAGGCCGGGCCGCGCGATGGGCGTGCCGCGAATGACCAGCGAGGTCAAGGTGCCCGTGACCGCAATCCCGATGCACACCGCGCTGCCAACCCACAGCGGATACCGCTCTTTGATGATGCCGGCCAGGGCCATTCCCAGGATGATCGACAGAAACGTCGTCATCTGGATCATGCCGTTGACCTGCGGCAGGTCGCGCTCGCGAAAGAGCTCGGGCAGAATTCCGTACTTCGGCGGACCGAAGAAAGCGCTGTGCGTGCCCATCAGAAACACGACCGCCAGCAGCCATTCGATCCGTCCGGTCACCGCGTGAAGCGCAAAAAAGCCGGCCGTCATCACGCCAATTTCGGCGACTTTCATTGCTCTGACGATCCGCACCTTGCTCATGCGATCGGAGAGAAAACCGGCGAACCCTGAAAACAGGACGAACGGGAGCGCGAACATCAAAAGCGCGGTCCATTGTTCGTTTTTCCCCGTTTGGGCGAAGTAGTCCACGCAGATCAGGAGGACCAGCTGCTTGAACAGGTTGTCGTTGAACGCGCCGAAGAACTGGGTCAAATTCATCCCGTGGTACGAAATGTCGTGCCACAGGCGCGGCCGCGAATCGGACGCGGAGACGTCGGGAGTTGCCACAGCCATTCGCACCGCTTCGTTCAACTTCGGGAAGTCGTGATGATCGTATCGTATTCGATCAACTGGCGGAATTGCCGAGATTAACCATCCTTCACGGAATGCCGGCGGCCGCTATGAAGTCAACCTGAGCCTTGCCACAGGCAGCTCGCTTCTGTCAGGCGCAAAGCCGCCAGCTCGCGCAACGCTCGTCAGCCAGCTTTTTTTGGGGCCGCTAGAGCAAGCTTGCGCACGGTCGCCGTTCCGGCCGGACGTTCCGTCGTTGCGCGGACATCGGACAAGCAATACGTTGCGGCAGTGCTCCCGGTCGCGAAATCAGCCGGGAAGGAAGTCGCGAATCGCCGCCGCGATCTCCGCGGCGTGCGTCCCGAGCGCGAAATGCCCCGTGTCGGAGAAGCGCACAACCGCGTTAGGGATGTCGCGATTGAACGCCTCGGCCCCTGGCGGCAGGAAAGGTCGGGTAGAGCTCTGGACGATTTTTAACGTCAACCGGCCGCCCAAGCGAGATCCGCCAGGGCGACGCGCGGCGTGCGACACGTCGTACGCGCGTCTCAGATATCGAAATATGTCGCGAACTCCCAGGGGTGGGGTCGCTGGCGGAGGGCTTCGACTTCGTGGGTGGTCTTGTACCAGATCCACGTGTCGATCACGTCTTCGGTGAAGACGTCGCCGCGGAGTAGATAATCGTGGTCGCGGCGGAGGCCGGCGAGGGCTTCTTCGAGTGACATCGGAACGCCGGGAACGCCGGCTAGATCTTCGGGAGCGAGGTCGTAGATGTCTTTGTCGAGGGGCGGGCCGGGGGCGATTTTGTTCTGGATGCCGTCGAGAGCCGCCATCAGCACGGCCGACATCGCCAAATAAGGATTCGACGACGAGTCGGGGCAGCGGTACTCGATCCGCTTGTTGGCGGCGGTCGGCGCGTGCACGGGAATGCGAATGGCGGCCGAGCGGTTGCGATAGCTGTAGGTCAGGTTGATCGGCGCCTCGAAGCCCGGAACGAGCCGCTTGTAGCTGTTGGTCGTCGGACAGCAAAACGCGAAGAGCGACGCCGAATGTTTCAGGATGCCGCCGATGGCATACAGCGCCATCTGGCTCAGGCCGCCATAGCCCGAGCCGGCAAACAGGGATTCGCCTTTCTTCCACAGTGACAAGTGCAGGTGAAGCCCCGAGCCGTTATCGTTCCAGACCGGCTTGGGCATGAAGGTGGCCGTCTTGCCGTGGCGGGCGGCGACATTCTTGACGACGTACTTGTAACGAATCAGATTGTCGGCCACGCGCAAGAGTGGCCCGTACTTCATGTCGATTTCGCACTGGCCAGCGGTGGCGACCTCGTGGTGCTGGGCCTCGACCTCGACGCCGCATTCGAGCAGCGCCAGCATCATCTCGGTGCGGACGTCCTGCAGGGTGTCAGCCGGTGGGACGGGGAAGTATCCCTCCTTGTAGCGGATCTTGTAGCCCGCGTTGCCGTTGCCACCGGGTCGATTGGGGAGGGCACCGCGGGTCCATTGCCCCTCCGCACTGTCGATGTGGTAATACGACTCATGCTCGTTCTGGTCGAAGCGGACGCCGTCGAAGACGAAGAATTCGGCCTCGGGCCCGAAATTGGCCACGTCGGCGATCCCCGTCGACTTCATGTAGGCTTCCGCTTTTCGGGCAACGTTGCGCGGATCCTTGGCATAGTCCTCGCGGGTGATCGGATCCTGGATATTGCAGGTCATCGCCAGCGTGTGGTGCATAAACGGATCGACAATCGCCGTTTCCGGCTGCGGAACGACGAGCATGTCGCTCTCGTTGATGGCCTGCCAACCCCGCATCGATGAGCCGTCGAAGCTGAAGCCCTCTTCGAAACTCCGCTCGTTCAGGGTCTGCACGGGGATAGTGAAATGCTTGGACGTCCCCGGGAAATCCATGAAACGCAGATCGACGGCGCGAACCTCGCGTTCCCGGCACAGGGCCAAAACCTCTTTGGGAGTCATTCGTCCTCGGCTAATCAAACGCGCGCACCCCGACATTCACATTTGTTTATGATAAGCGGGTTGCAAAGGGTGTACCAGCACGGGTGACAGGGCTGCGTTCGTCGCGTCTTGTTCCCCTCTCCCCTCGCGGGAGAGGGGTTAGAGGGTGAGGGGGTGAGCGGGCACCGCTAACTTAGTTCGCAAGTGCGCCAAATCCAAAGACCACCCCTCACCCCCGGCCCCTCTCCCGCAAGGGGAGAGGGGAAAATGGAAACAGATTTCGGTCATGCCCCGTTTTGTTGTTCTCACGCACGATCATCCGTTCCTGCATTGGGATCTCATGCTGGAGCACGGGGATTCTCTGCGAACCTGGCGGTTGAAAAAGCCCCCTGATGCCGAAGGGTCAATCACCGCCGAAGCGCTGGGGAATCATCGGCTGGCGTACCTCGACTACGAAGGCCCGGTCAGCGGCGGCCGCGGAACAGTCGAACGCTGGGACGCTGGCACCTATGAAACGCTTGAATCGACGAGCAACCGGCTGGTCGTCCGCTTTGCAGGGAAAAAGCTGGTCGGCGTTGCACCGCTTCGGTGGTGGAGC
>DASPSM010000359.1:0-2465 GCA_035623955.1 Planctomycetaceae bacterium | reverse complement strand
CGCCGGAGCCGCGTTCGGCATGCCGTACGTCGTCACCTCCGCGGCCCTGGGCAACAGCAGCCGGCCCGCCGCCAGCGATCGCATCGTGATGGGTGGGATCGGGATCGGCAACATGGGCCGCGGCGACCAATGGGGCTATTTGAACCGCAAGGACGTGCAGTACGTCGCGATGTGCGACGTCCGCGACGAGGTCCGCCAGCGATCGAAGGCGACGATCGACGAGCACTACGGCAACCACGACTGCAAAGCGTACAACGATTTTCGGGAGCTGTTGGCCCGGCCCGATATCGACGCCGTCCATATCGCCACGCCCGACCACTGGCACGCGATCATCACGATCGAAGCCTGCCGCAACGGCAAAGATGCCTTCTGCCAGAAGCCCGAAACGCTCACGCTGCGGGAAGGCCCGCTGATGATTGCCGCGGCTCGGCGGTATGGCCGCGTCGTTTCGGGGGGCAGCCAGCGCGTGCTCGAAGACTATCGAAAACTCGTCGAGCCGGTTTGGGCGGGCGAGTATGGCAAGATCAAGTCGATCAACGTCAATGTCGGGCCGCTTCCCAAGCTCTGCAATCTTCCCGCTGAGAAGCCCGCTGAGAAGATCGATTGGGACATGTGGCTCGGCCCGGCTCCGTGGGGCCCCTACAACTCCAAGCGCTGCAGCGGCAGCTATTCGATCAACGGAGCAAGCTGGCGGTCGTTTAGCGACTATTCCGGCGGCGGCATGACCGACTGGGGCGCCCATCATTTCGGCGGCGCGACCTTCATCTGCGACGTTCGCGACCTGCAGCCCGAGGAAGTGATTTATCACGACGGCAAGGAGGGGCGCTATCTCGAGTACCGCTATCCGAACGGGTTGGTCCTCACACACAATCGGCCGCACCATCAAAACATGCAGGTCGAGGGGACGTCGGGGGAAAAGCTGCCTCCCAAGCCGGTGCCGACGTATCAAGGGGGGGACAACATCGGCGCGGACTTCATCCACTGCGTGAAGACGCGCGAAAAGCCCTTCCGCGACATCGAGCTGGCCGTAAACACGGCCGTCGTCTCGCACCTGGGGAACATCGCCTATCTGCTCAAGCGATCGCTGAAGTGGGACGCGGTCCGGCAAGAATTCCCAGGCGATGCCGAGGCGAATCGCCTGATCGACCGCGCCCGCCGCGAGCCGTGGCAGCTGTAGGTCCCGCCTGCCGGGCGGGATCTGTTTGTCCTAATGCTCGTGTTCGTTGAAAGCAGGTCCCGCCCGGCAGGCGGGACCTACAGCTGCGAGGAAAAAGATGCTGGCCGACGCTTTTGAAGCCCTGAAGAAATTCGACTGGGGGACCGATCTGGGTGTGCTCACTCCGATCGAGGAGGCGGTGATCGCCGCGCACACCGATGCCGGCGTCAGTCAGGACCTGGAAAACCGGCTCAATGCGGCCTTGAAAGGCGACCTGTCGCGCGATGCCCACGGTTACGTCTGCCGCAAGCTGGCCATCATCGGCACGGCGGCATCGGTCCCGACTTTGGCGGGGCAACTCGGGAACAAGGAGCACTCGCACATGGCGCGCTACGCACTCGAGCGAATCAATGCTCCCGAAGCCGGAGCCGCCTTGCGGGACGCGCTCACGACCGCGAGCGGCAGCCAGAAGATCGGCGTCATCGGCTCGCTTGGGTCGCGTCGCGATCCGGCAGCCGTCGCTCCCTTGAGCAAGTTGCTGCACGCGGACGATCCGGCGATCGCCCGCTCGGCAGCCCTGGCGCTCGGAGCCATCGGCACGGCTGAATCGGCAGCGGCGCTCCAGGCCGCTCTTCCGTCGGCAAACGGCGACAGACAATACGTAGTCGACGCGCTCCTGTCGTGCGCCGAGGCACTCCTGGCGAGCGACAAGCAGGGCGAGGCGACGGCCATCTACAAGTCGCTGTCGGGCGAACAGCAGCCGCGATTGGTGCGGCTGGCCGCCACGCGTGGCTTGTTGGCGTGCGCTCGGAAACAAGCCTAGCGAATTCGGGCATCTATCGGAACTAGTTCGGGGGAGGGCGGAATGGCGCTGCGAGTTTCACGCCTTGGGTTTGGTTCGGCCTGTCTCTTCGCGCTGGCATTTCTGAGCCCGGCCGCGTTGAATGCCGACGCGCAGAACGACGAATTCGTGCAGATGATCGTCAAATTGATTGGCGACCGTGACAAAGAGTTCCGTGCCGCGGGACTCGAGCAGGTGCGCACCGCCGCGCGCGGTCCCGCTCTCACACAGCTCTTCGCTGCCCAACTCACAAAGCTCGACCTCGACGGTCAGATCGCGCTTTTGAGTGCGCTGGCAGATCGCGGCGACCACGCGGCCCGTGCCGCCGTGCTCGACCTCTTGGGTTCGAGCCATGACGAGAACGTGCGAGCCGGCGCAATCCGGGTGCTCGGCCGGCTGGGAGAATCCCAGGATCTTCCCCTGCTGATCAAATCACTCTCCGCCGGCTCGCAGGTTGAACAGGCGGCG
>DASPSM010000354.1:0-4692 GCA_035623955.1 Planctomycetaceae bacterium | reverse complement strand
CTCGCGAGGCGTCAAGATCGTCACCAACGCCGGCGGACTCAATCCGGCGGCGTTGGCGAGCGAACTGTGCGCACTCCGCGATCGGCTCGGTCTCAAAGCGAAGGTGCTTCACATCGAAGGGGATGACTTGCTGCCGCGGCTCGAGTCGCTGCAGCAAGCGGGGCATGACCTGAAAAACCTCGACACTGGACAGCCGCTTCGCGATCTGCGGGTGAAGCCGCTCAGCGCCAATGCGTATCTGGGAGCCTGGGGCATCGTCGAGGCGTTAAATCAGGGCGCAGACGTCGTCGTCTGCCCGCGCGTGACCGACGCTTCGCTGGTCGTTGGCCCGGCGGCGTGGCATTTCGACTGGAAGACGAACGATTGGGACCGGCTCGCGGGCGCAGTCGTCGCCGGACACGTGCTGGAGTGCGGCGCCCAGTGCACCGGCGGCAACTACTCCTTCTTCCAGGAAGTCCCCCGATTGGAACATCCGGGCTTCCCGATTGCCGAGATGCACGAGGACGGCTCGTGCGTGATTACGAAGCACGAGCGAACGGGCGGACTGGTCTCCGTGGGAACGGTTACGGCCCAGTTGCTCTACGAGATTGATAAGCCAACCTACATCAATCCGGACGTGGTGGCTCGTTTCGACACGATCCAGTTGGAGCAAGCCGGTCCCGACCGCGTCCGCGTTTCCGGCGTCCGCGGAGAGCCAGCGCCGGCGACCGTGAAAGTCTGTTTGAATTATCTGGGCGGCTTCCGCAACGAAATGACGTTCGTGTTGACGGGTCTTGATATCGACGAGAAGGCGGCCCTGGTCGAGCGAACGCTGCGACAGGCGTTGGACGTAAAGCAGTTCGAGGTCTTCCACATCGACCTGGCCCGCACCGACAAGCCAAACGCCGCGACGAATCACGAAGGAGCCGCGTTCTTGAAAGTGACGGTGAAAAGCCAGGATGCCCAGAAGGTCGATCGCCCCTTTTCGAGTGCCGTCATCGAGATGGCGCTGGCGAGCTATCCCGGTTTCTTCTGCACCACGCCGCCGACCGACGCGGCCCCGTTCGGCGTCTATTGGCCCACGCTGGTTCCGGCTGATATTCCGGATCACGCCGTCGTTCTGGAGGACGGAACTCGACTTCACGTCCTGCCAACGCAGCCCGTTTCCGACGTGCCTGTCGATGTGCAGCGACCCAAGCTCCCAGACCTCTCGACAGGCCCGACGCGGTCGGTCCCTCTGGGGACGCTGTTCGGCGCGCGGTCGGGCGACAAGGGAGGCAACGCCAACGTCGGAGTGTGGGCCCGCGATCTGCGAGGTTACGCCTGGCTGGAAAAGCATCTGACGGTCGAGCGATTCCGCCAACTCGTGCCGGAAACGGCTGGTTTGGAAATCCGTCGTTACGAGTTCCCGAACTTGAAGGCTTTGAACTTCGTCGTTGTGGGCCTGCTGGGTGAGGGGGTGGCCTCGTCAGTCCGATTCGACCCGCAAGCCAAGAGCTTGGGCGAATACCTTCGCTCGCGCGTGGTCGAATTGCCGCTGACTTTGCTGGAGTCTTCTTAAGCCTGTCGGACAGGCCCCGGAACGCCGACGGATCGAAGTCGACGAGTGCGTGGCGCGACCTTGCAGGGAATCCCGATCGTTGTAAAAGGACTCGCGATCGTTGTAACTTGTAGGCAAAACCACTGCAGACTACGCAGAACACGATTGGAGGCAAACATGGCGACGGAAATTCAATCCCCGGCGGCGAAGGGAAACGGGGCTCAGCGGCACGCAGCACGCTCGAATCGCGACTGGTGGCCGGATCAGCTGGACCTCGAGATTCTCCACCAGCACTCTCCGATGTCGAACCCGAACGGCAAGGAGTTCAACTACGCCGAGGAATTCAAGAAGCTCGACCTCGATGCCCTGAAGAAGGACATCTTCTCGGTGATGACCACCTCGCAGAAGTGGTGGCCGGCCGACTACGGCCATTACGGGCCCCTCTTCATTCGCATGGCCTGGCACAGCGCCGGCACCTACCGCATCGCCGACGGCCGGGGCGGGGCCGCCTCGGGCACGCTGCGCTTCGCCCCCCTCAACAGCTGGCCCGACAACGCGAGCCTCGACAAGGCCCGCCGCCTCTTGTGGCCGATCAAGCAGAAGTACGGCAAGAAAATCTCGTGGGCCGACCTGATGATCCTCGCGGGGAACTCCGCGCTGGAGTCGATGGGACTGAAGACGTTCGGCTTCGCCGGCGGGCGTGAGGACGTCTGGGAGTCCCCCTCGGACATCAACTGGGGCTCGGAGAGCACGTGGCTCGGCGACGAGCGTTACTCTGGCGATCGGAATCTCGCCCGGCCGTTCGGCGCGGTGCAGATGGGCCTGATCTACGTCAATCCCGAGGGCCCCAACGGTAAGCCCGATCCGCTCGCGGCTGCCAAGGACATTCGGGAAACGTTTGCCCGCATGGCCATGAACGACGAGGAGACCGTCGCGCTCATCGCCGGCGGCCACACCTTTGGCAAGGCCCACGGCGCGGCCAACGCGGCCGAGTACGTCGGTCGCGAGCCCGAAGGGGCCAGCATCGAGGAACTCGGCCTGGGCTGGAAGAACACGTTCGGCACCGGCGTCGGTGACGACACGATCACCAGCGGCCTCGAAGGATCGTGGACCACCAATCCGGTGAAATGGGACAACGGCTTCTTCGACAACCTGTTCGGCTACGACTGGGAAGTCCACAAGGGGCCGGGCGGCGCGTGGCAGTGGCGGCCGAAGGACGGCAAGGGACAGGGGACTGTGCCCGACGCGCACGACAAGTCGAAAAAGCACGCCCCGATGATGTTCACGACCGACCTCTCGCTGAAGCTGGATCCGATCTACGCGCCGATCTCAAAGCGGTTCCACCAGAACCCGGCCGAGTTCGCCGACAAGTTCGCCAAGGCCTGGTACAAGCTGACGCACCGCGACATGGGGCCCGTCTCGCGCTTGCTCGGTCCGCTCGTGCCGCCGCCGCAGTTGTGGCAAGACCCCGTCCCCGACGTCGATCATGAACTGATCAACGAACAGGACATCGCCCAGCTCAAGTCGAAGCTCCTCGCCTCAGGCCTGTCGATTTCGCAGCTGGTGACGACGGCCTGGGCGTCGGCTTCGACCTTCCGCGGCACCGACAAGCGCGGCGGCGCGAACGGGGCGCGAATTCGCCTGGCCCCACAGAAGGATTGGGAAGTCAACCAGCCGGCGGAGCTCGCCAAGGTGCTGCCGACGCTCGAGAAAGTCCAAAAAGAGTTCAACGCCTTGCAAAAAGGGGGCAAAAAAGTCTCGCTCGCCGACGTGATCGTGCTGGGTGGCTGCGCCGCCATCGAGGCCGCGGCGAAGAAGGCCGGACAGGACGTGAAGGTCCCGTTCTCGCCCGGCCGCACCGACGCGACGCAGGAGATGACCGACGTCGAATCGTTCGAGGTGCTGGAGCCGACGGCCGACGGATTCCGCAACTATCTCCAAAAGGGCGTCGATCGACCGATAGTCGAGCTCTTGTTGGAGAAGGCGTTCTTCCTGACGCTGACCGCGCCGGAGATGACGGTCCTGTTCGGCGGCCTGCGCGTGCTCGGCACCAACTTCGGGCGTTCGCAGCACGGCGTCTTCACCAAGCGGCCCGAGTCGCTGAGCAACGACTTCTTCGTGAATCTGCTCGACATGGACATGGAATGGCGAAAATCCGCCAAATCCGCGGACATTTACGAAGGACACCAGGTTGGCACAGGGCAAGTCAAGTGGACGGCGACCGCGGTCGACCTCGTCTTCGGGTCGAACTCCAACCTCCGCGCCATCGCGGAATTCTACGGCTGCAACGACGCCCAACCGGCCTTCGTGCGCGACTTCGTGGCTGCGTGGAACCAGGTGATGAACCTCGACCGGTTCGACCTCGCCCCGCATGCGCGAAAGACGACGGCGTCAGCGAAAGCGTGATCGACAGCCAGACGGCGACGCGTGCAAATCTTTTCCTCTCTCCCCGCGCCGGCCGTTCCGCCGAAGCGGCGGACGCCGGCAACGCGGGGGAGGAGTGGGTAAGGGGGAGTCTTCACCGAATCGGGCGCGGTGATTGGGGGGAGCGAGAAGCATCGTGTCGGACGTCGTAGCGTTTGTCTGGGGCCCTGCTGGCGTCGATCGCGCGGCTGGGGGACTCTTGGGAGCCGGCCGACGGCTGGCGGAGAGCCTCGGGGGCAAGCTCCGCGCTGCCGTGGTGGGTGCGGCCGACGATGCGGTCGTCGCCGCGATTCAGAAGCAGGCCGACACGCTGCTCGTACTCGAGGACGACTTGCCTGGTGATTATCACCCGGAGAACTATCTCGCCGCCCTCGTTGCCGTTTGCAAAAAGCTGTCACCGCGCGCCGTGCTGTTGGGCAACGACTCGGCCAGCCAGGAACTGGCTCCGCGGTTGGCTCATCGCCTGGGAGGAAGCGCCGCTGGAGACGCGGTCGACGTCGCGGTCGTCGACGGCCGACTGCAGGTGAAACGGGGCGTCTATGGCGGCAAGGCGACGGCCGTAATCGCGCTGGAGCGATCGCCCGGCGTGGTCTGGGTGCGGGCGCGTGCCATGACCCCGGCCGAAGAACGGGCTCCGGGCGAAGTCGAGCGGATCCGGTTGGGCCTCACACCCGACGCGCGGGTTCGCGTCGTGTCGCGAAATATCGAGGCCAAAGGGGGAGCGCGCCTGGAAGATGCCCGACTCATCG
>DASPSM010000350.1:0-5449 GCA_035623955.1 Planctomycetaceae bacterium | reverse complement strand
CCACCCGAGGCTGCTGCCCGAAAAATTCCGAGCAGAGGCGTTTATCTTTAGCTATGCTGCCGCGGCTTTGTTTAGCTGCCGCGGTCGATCTTCGTGATGGCCCGGGGCCCCGGTTCGGCCGGCGAATGGCCCGCCAACTCGAGGCTGAAGCTGTAGTCCGTGCGGCCCGGACCCGTCAAGTCGACTTGGAAACTCGCGTTCTTCTTGTTTTCGTCGGGATCGTTGTAGAAGTTATTGAGCCCGTCGGGCCCCGAAAAGGCGCCGCCGCGGTGCGGCTTCAGCGCCGCGAAGAGCACGATATACGAGCCCGCTTTGGCGCCGTCGCCCTTGTCATACGTCTGAAACTCAAACTCCCCTTTCTTATCGACGGTGGCGCGCTGCAGCGGGCTTTGCGGCGAAGGGGGACTCTTTGGGTCGTAGAGCATGATCAAGAGCGTCTGGCCGCTCTTCGCAAAATCGGGCGCCTCGCCGTCAATGGTGACTTTGCCGGAAAACTTGGAAATGGTCTCCGGCGTTCGGCCGTTTGCTGCCAGTTGCTTTTCCAATGCCTCCTTCCCCGTCTGCGTTCGGTTGCACCCGGTGGTCGGGACGCTAAAGGAGGCCACGAAGAGAGTCATGACGAGGCAAATGAAACGGCGCGCGTGACGATCTTTGCAAGACATGCAACAGAACCTCGAAAAACCTCGCACGCGCGATCTTAAAACGACGAGTCGGTGACCACGGACCGGCCCTGGAAGGTGATCAGCCGGCAAAAGGTGACGATGCTGATGTTCTCGCTCACCATGTGGGCCGACCCGTCGCACATCAAGAGGCCGCACGAGCCCGGATGAAAGCTGTACAGATTCAGCAGGTCTTGATTGGTGCAGTTGATGAAACAGACCGCGGTCGCGGTGTTGGACGCTATCAGGACTGGCGGGTTGAAGGTCGAGCCAGCCAGCCCAGCGTAGGCGTCGTCGAAGCAGGCCCAACAGCCGCCGGAATTCGAGACGTAGGGGACACCGGGCGCATAGGAGATGCATCCGAGGTTGCTCTTGCCGGTGGTCGGGCAGAAAATCGGCGTATTCACCCCTCGCCAAAAGAGTAAGGGGCGCCCCGCCAATTCACCGACCAAGATCGTTGTTGACGTTCCATCGGTGATCGCGTCGATGGAAACCGGCAGAATTCCCGTCTGGAAAGGCGTCCAGTTCAAGACGCCGAGCCGACCCCTGAGACCGCCTTTAACCTGCGGATCGCATGGTCCCGCGACGTAGTTATAGGCGTTTAAAAGGCCGCCGCAGTAGCAGCTCACTGCGGTGTAGTCGCTGGCTCCCGCCCAGTACTGCGGATAGGCCAGAGGCGTCAATTCATTTCCGCTCGGCACTTCGAGATAGGGGTTCGTGATACGGGGAGCCGACGGACACACATAGGTCGGAATGACAGCGGCGGCCGGACGCGTCAGCCCGACCGTACAGCATCCGCAAGCCGGACCGCCCGAATTCAGGATGTTTTTGTAGCAGGCGCCGCCGCAGCAGGTGAAATTGTTCGGGGCCCAGATCGGTCCCCTGAAACAAATCCTTTGGTAAACGTTGTTCGCTTCCATGAATTCCAACAGCCGCTCGCCCCAGACATGAATGTTCAGATCGGTGTACGAATTGAAGCCGGTGGCCGGAGCGCAAGCGCACCAACACTGGCTGTGTCCGGGGCCCAACACCATCAAAAACGACGGCGGGAACATCTGGTTCACGTCGTGATAGTTGTGCGCGGCCAGTCCGATCTGCCTGAGGTTGTTGCGGCACTGGGTGCGGCGAGCGGCCTCGCGCGCGGCTTGCACGGCCGGCAACAACAAGGCGATCAACACGGCAATGATCGCAATCACGACCAGGAGCTCGATGAGTGTGAAACCTGAGACAGACTTTCGTCGCGCGGGATTTCGACGGACGACGTTCATTGTTCGATTTCCTGTTTTCAGACGGACATCCGACGGGACCGAGCCCGAACGCGTCGTGACGTGACGCACCGGGCGGATCGCGGATTGGTTCAAAACGGCAGTGGTTGAGCCTGTGACCCGTTCGATTCACGGCGGCTTGTCACTCGCTCACAAAGAATCCAACCACCCAGAACAGTGAGGGTTCAGGCCGCAGGGTTTCTTCGTGAGCGCGCGGCGAGCATGCCGTGGATGCGGGAGACCGGCGAGCAATCGACACGCAGTTCATCGCAGAGCGCCCGCGATGCGAGCATTTCAGCGATGCGCAAATGCTTCAGGCTGCAACGCCGCGGGAGAGCTTAGGCGGCGGAACCGGGGGAGCGAGCTCGGCACTCGTACACACGCCAGGAGGGTCGATCACATATCCTGCCAGTGCATCGACAGGTTTCCATGGCATGGGGGCAACCAAGGGGAGCGCGTCGGTCAGCAAAAAAATGACCGGCGGCAGTCCGCTGCATTGGCGGGCAAAACCGGTCACCACCAATGTCACTTTCGATTCGGTCGTGCCTTCGTCGCGTGCCTCGTCGGTCGCGCCAGTCTCGGCCTCGGGATGACCGTGGCGACTTCGGCAGCACGCAGGCTCTTGATGTGGATGGCCGGCTCTGTGCGTGCAACAGTCCCCAACTTCACAGAGCTGCACCTGATCGTCGCCCTCTTGCGCGGCGGCGACGACAAAATCGGGGGGGGTCACACCGTGCGCGCGTGCCCAAGCGACCTTTTGCTTGTTGGTAAAGCAACAACAATGGTGCCAGCACTCGTCGGCACACGTGCAGCCGCAGGGCCGATCCTGGCATGGAAAGGGCCGCGAGCGGTCCTTCTTAGGGCCGGATTTCATCATCGGAATCCCTCCGATTCCGACCACGAGACTGACCAGAAGAATGACGGCGGTCGCCTTCCGCGTGAAGCGTTTCGCTTGTCTGAACCGCATGCGCATGGCCAAGACGCCGCTTCCGCTGCGGAAGTGTTCAATCAGCTCTACTCGGCCCAAATCCTCGGTCACCAAGATACTTGTCTCCCGACAACGACGTCAAATGACCGTCGTTACACTCGGCCGATTTCGCGAGGACACATCGACCGTCGAGGCATATGGATCTCGCGCCCAGGATCGTCGACTGAATTCGTCTCCGATCTATCCTGGCTTTCTCGCCACGAGCTTACCGCCGATGACCGAATGCCGAGGGAGGGTCCGGCAATAGAATTGGCGCCAATGGTCGGGCAGCGCCGTAGGGCGTCCGAGCGATTGCCTGCCGCCTAATTTCAAAGTTTGAGGGGCGGGCCGGCGCCGCCCGCCGCTACTGGTTGTCGAGACAACAAGGAGTTTCCGCATTGTCCAGTCGATGCCGACCCTGTAGGTTCAACGCGATCTTCTTCCACAAACGCAATCTCTAAGGCTCCCTACCGCTGCCATGACCAAGACCGAGTGGTTTCGCCGCACGACCTGGAGTGACGCGGATCGAGAAGACTTCAACGCCCGTCTCGAGCGCAGCCGCACGGCATTCAACAAGGCACAATACCTGCGGATTCAAGCTTGCCACCTTGCGGATGCCGGTCACCACGCGGCTGCCATCGAATTGCTTGACCGACTGTTCGCCGAATTTCCGCAGAGGTTCGAGCTGGCACAGTCCCACGCGCAGAAGGCCGATTCCTTAGCGGCACTCGGGCAGATCGATGCTGCGATTCAGGAATATCGAGCCGCATTGCAAGCCGAGCGGGATTATTCGCAGGTGCGCACAAACGCGTGGCTGGATTTTGGCTGGCTCGTGGTCAAAAGCCAGTTGACGGATTTGTACGAAGAAGTTTCGCGGGTGATGCAAGAGTTCCGTGACGAACGCGGCATTAAGTTCCCAAACATCGAATACGCGTACAACACGATTCAGGCGCTGCTCGCCGACGCGCGCGGCGACAATGCCCTGGCTGGCGAGTTTGCCAGGCAGGCGCTGACAGAAGCCGTCAAGGATCATTCCGGATTGCGTTATCACCCAAGGCTGGGGCTTGTGGGCCGTGAACGCTCCACGTTTGAAAGCCGGCTGAAGGCGATTGCCGGCGCCGGCGCCACGCCGGTGCAGAATCAGGATTGGCTCGTGGGAAACCCCTCGGGGGTCAGCACGGCCGCAGCCCTGTGGATCGGTTCCGCGGGCCTTCTGATCCTGGGCGTGATCCCGATCCTTTATGGAGCGCTGAACGACGAAAAGCGCGTCACTCTCGCTGAGCTCGGGCCGATCGCGACGGTGGAGACGCTCTTGATCGGAGTGAGCTCCGCGGTCGCGGCGATGCTTTTTTCGGCCCGCAATCTGCGCCTCAAATGCACGACTCTGCTCGTCGCGCTGGCGACGCTCGACTCGGCGATCTCTGTCGCCGGCAGCCCGAATCTGATCCTGATCGACCGGGCGCTCGCTGGCCTGATCGAGGGCGCGACGGTCGCCGTCTCGATCGAACTGATCGCCCGCTACCGCCACGCCGAGCGGCTGGGCGGGCTTTTCCTCGCGATGCAGGCCCTGGCCCAAGGCCTCCTCGCCCTGGGATTGGCCGGATGGGTTGTTCCGCGAACGGGGGCGAATGGAGGCTTCCTCGCGCTCGGAATTGTTTGCCTCGTCTCGATTGGGGTGGCCCTCCTCGTCCCCAATGAATACGCCGAGATGCCCAAGCAAAGCGCGAGCCTGGATGGCGTCTTGACGGTGAGATCCATCCTCGCTCTTTTGATGATCCTTGTCTTTTTCATGTTCGTCGTCGCGGTCTGGACATTTCTGGAGCCCTTGGGCGGGAAACTCGGCATCGATGCGCAAACCGTCGGCGTGCTGGTCTCCCTAGGCCTTTTCGTGCAGGTAGCGGGTTCGCTCGCCGCAGCGTGGCTCGAGGCGTATCTCGACTACCGCCTCGGTATTCTCGGCTGCGGCGTCGTAGGATTGATCGCAGCGGCGATTCTGGGCGGCAACCCCACGCTCTTGATGTTCTCTGTCGCCGTCTTGGCGATCAATTTCGTCTGGATGTTTATCGTCCCATTCATGATCGGCATGACCCTGGCGGCGGATTCCACGAGGAACACCTGTTTGCTGGTTCCGGCCGCACAGCTCTTGGGCGCGGCGTTTGGGCCATCGGCCGCGACGGCTTTCGTCGAGGGAGAAGATCCGAGCGCCGTGCCGTTCTTCGGGGTCGCCATGACCGTGGCGAGCCTCGCGCTGTTCGGTCTGTTCCTGATCGCCGTGCGGCGCCGCGGTGCCTCGTGAAGCGTCAACTGGTGCCGGTCGGGGTTTTCAGGCGGTCGCCCTCGGCTGCTGCCAACAAAGATGCCCCGACAAAGAGCGTCCCCTACTCACACGAAGAAATAGAGGCTCGCCCGCAACACAATCCACCCACCTTCTTTCTTGATTAGGATGTACCTGGCCAGCACCGGGTGGAAGTTGTTGCTCCAGCCAAAGTCGATGAAGACAATGGCAAGCTGTCGATTCTTCGAGTAACCAGGCGGACGTGCCTGGAAGAGCTGCGGGC
>DASPSM010000330.1:0-6359 GCA_035623955.1 Planctomycetaceae bacterium | reverse complement strand
CGCTTGTTGCGAAGCGCGTCCTCGCCGACGCGGATGGCCCCGGCAAAATCGCCGGCGCTGATCAGTCGCGCCATGCGATTACCAGCGGATAATTTTTCACGGACGTAGAGGAACAAAAAGAGGAATGCAAGAAGCGTCACGACGCCGACCATCAATCCAATCCCCGCACCAATCATCCACTGTGCAAAGCGTTGCTTGAGGACGGGGGCGGGCAAACCAGTCGCTCGTGAGAGAACGAACGAAACCCCGAAGAGAAGGAAAAACAAACATCCCATGCCCACGGCCACGAATCGAAACTCGCGAACGTCAAAGGCTTGCGGATTGATTCGATAGATGAGGACGTGCAGGAGGATTCCCAGAACGAGGCTAACCACGCCCGAAATCAACGCGATCCGCCGTGTCCCCTCGTCAAGGGGCCCGCCAAAGATCGCTAGCGCATCGTTCGGCAAGACCGCGAAACAAACTCCTGTGAGCGCGAACATGTAGCAAATCAGACACGGGAAGGTGCGAAAGGACCTCGTCATGGCGCCGCCGCTCGCTGTCGTGAGAGCTCGTAGAACAATATGCCGCGAGGAGGTTTTGTCATGACACCACGGCTCGCTGTCGTGAAACCTCGTAAAACAAGATGCCGGCGGCGACGGCGGCGTTCAGCGAACCGACCTGGCCGCACTGTCGGATCGCGACCTGTTCGTCGCACAGTGCCAGAAACTCCGGCCGAATCCCGACGGCCTCGTTTCCCAGGATCAAAGCAATCGGACGACGGAGGTCCACTTGCGAGACGTCGCGAGTCGCCGCCGGCGATGTTCCGACGACCGTCACTTGCGCGCGCTTGAGCCGCGCGATCCAGTCGCCCAGATCTTCGACTGATGCAAGTCGAACGTGATTTGCCGCCCCGGAAGAGGCCCGCACCACGAGGCTCGAAACTTCAGCCTGCTGCTTGGCGCCGACAAACACGCCATCGACGCCGAATGCGTCTGCGCTTCGGAGAATGGCTCCGAAGTTGAACGGATCCTGAATTGCGTCGAGGACAACGTAGAACGTCCGCGCCGTCCGGGCGTTGAGCACTTCAATCGGGTCCGCGTAAGGAAATGGAGGCATCTTGGCGAGATAGCCTTGGTGCTCTTCGGAGTGGCAAAGACGCGCGAGCGCCGTCGCGGGGGAAAAAGTGACCTCGACGCCGAGCCCTTCGGCGTAGCGAAGGGCCTGGGCGCGGTCTTTCGCGGGCAACCGCTCATCGAGCTGAATCTCAAGCGGACGCCAGCGGCCGGCCCGCAAAGTTTCCATCACCGGCATCCGCCCCCAAATCCAGCACCGCTGATGGCTGCCCATCAGGGCCGGCTTCTTCTGCCTGGCGACGCGTCGAGTCACGACAGGTGGTCTCTAACCGGAGCAAAACGAGTTGATCTTAATGGCCACGATCACGACAATTGGCGTGGCTGTCGCCTGGGGCATTTTGCTGGAAGGACTCTCACAAAGATCCAGGATAAAGAACAATCCGTCGTGCGTCGAAAGCGATCCGTCCCGACAATTCCGATTTATGACGAAGCCGAGCGCGAAGGACTGCGCGCCGCCGGACGATTCAACGCGCAGCTCATGGACTTTATTCGCCCCAAGGTTGTCGCGGGAGTGACGACCGCGCAGCTTGACAAATTAGTCCACGAATACACCCTCGACCACGGACACATCCCCGCCTGCCTTGGCTACCAGGGATTCCCCAAGAGCGTCTGCACGAGTATCAACGAGGTTGTGTGCCACGGGATCCCCGACAAAACCGTTCTTCGCGAAGGGGACATCATCAACGTCGATCTGACGACAATCGTCGACGGCTGGTATGGAGATCAATCCGAGACTTTTCTGATTGGCAAAGTCTCCGACACGGCCCGGCGGCTGGTGCAGGTCACGTTCGACTCACTTTGGAAGGGGATCCGGGCAATCAAACCGAATGGCCGGGTGATCGACATCGGGGAGGCAATCTCCGAGCATGCCCAGAAGCACGGTTTCCAAGTCGTCAAGGAGTACCAGGGGCACGGCATCGGCCGGCAGTTTCATCAAGACCCGGGCATCCCTCACTTTCCCCACCCCAACAACGTCGGTGAGGTCATTCCCCCCGGCGTCTGCTTCACGATCGAGCCGATGCTCAACGTCGGCACCTGGGAAACCGTGCTCGACCACAAAGACAAATGGACCGTGCGAACGAAAGACGGCAGCCTCTCGGCCCAATTCGAGCACACGATCCTGATGGCCGAGTCGGGACCCGAGGTTCTCACGCTCACCAAAGACGGCCCTCAGGAAGGGCACGTATTCTGACGTGGCGACGCGGATTCTGACGCAGCAGTGCCGGGGGGGCGCAGCAATTCGCGGTCACGGGCCACAAACTTCATCGTTTCTTAACGTGTTCGAAGGATGATCAGAGTTCGCGTGTTCCGGCGTGTACCAGCGAGTTCCGCAACGAACCCTCGAATTCGAGCCAGAGGCTTTGCGCGCGGTGCGACTCTGGCGTCGAAACGCAGGCAACAGAAGCTGGCGTAGCAGAAAGGCGACGACACGATGCTGAACGGGCTCTCGACGATCATTAATGACCGGGTCGCAGCCCAACGCGTTCTGCAGCCGGACGGCAAGACGGCGACAAAGCCCAAGCTCGAGACGCGGAACCTTTCGTTCTTCTACGGAGCCACGCAGGCGCTCTTCGACGTCACGCTGTCGATTCCCGAACGCTCGGTGACGGCACTCATCGGGCCCTCTGGGTGCGGCAAGAGCACCTTCTTGCGGACGCTCAACCGGATGAACGACATCATCGAAGGGACCCGCGTGAAGGGCGGGGTGATGTTGGAAGGGAACGACATCTACGAACCCAGCATCGACGTCGTCGCGCTGCGCAAGCGGATCGGTATGGTTTTTCAAAAATCGACGCCCTTTCCCAAATCCGTGTACGAAAACGTCGCGTACGGGCCGCGCGTGGCGGGACACCGCGGCCCCAAGGCTCTCACAGAACTGGTCGAAGCCTGTTTGCGGCGGGCGGCGCTCTGGGATGAGGTCAAGGATCGGCTTGGCCATTCGGCGCTCGATCTTTCCGGCGGCCAGCAGCAGCGGCTGTGCATCGCCCGCGCCTTGGCGACCAACCCCGACGTGCTGCTGATGGACGAGCCGGCATCGGCCCTCGATCCGGCGTCGACCGCGCACGTCGAGGACCTGATCTTCGAGCTCAAGCAGAACTACACGATCGTGATCGTCACGCACAACATGCAGCAAGCCGCCCGAGTCAGCGATCGCACGGCCTTCTTCAATCACGGTCACCTGATCGAGGTCGACGCCACGCCAAAGATCTTCACCCGACCCGGCCAGAAGCAGACCGAAGATTACGTCACCGGCCGGTTTGGCTAGGAAATCAGTCCAAGGTCCAAAGTCCGAGGTCCAAAGTCGAAAAGACGCCCGTTGCCCATGAGTTGACCTTGGACTTTGGACCTTGGACCTTAGACTTGTTTTGAATGACCAAGCACCTCGCGCGCGAGCTTGATGATCTGCATCACGACATCTTGTCGATGTGCGCGATGGTCGAGGAAATGGTGCACCAGGCGGTCGACGAGCTGACGGAGCCCAATTACGACCGGGCCCGGGCAATGGCCGTCAAGGACGACGAAATCGACGAGTGGGACGTGCGGATCGAGGACGAGTGCCTCAAGATCCTCGCCATGCATCAGCCGGTCGCGACCGATCTCCGCCGAATCAGCAGCGTGCTGAAGATCTCCAACGAGCTGGAGCGCGTGGCCGACCTGGCCGTGCACATCGCCGAACGGGCTTGCGGTCTGGTGACCTGGCCGGAGGTCAATGCGCCGGCCAATCTCAAGGAAATGGCCAGCATCGCCGGCGAGATGCTGCGCAGCAGCATCGACGCCTACGTCGACATGGACAGCGGCCTGGCCCGACGGGTCTGCTCACGCGACGAGATCGTCGACCGTTTAAATCGCGAAATCATCGAGGAAATCCTCAGGCGGATGAAAGAAACTCCTGCCTACATCGAGCCCCTCTTGCACCTCTTTTCAGCCTCACGACACGTCGAACGCGTGGCCGACCACGCCACGAACATTGCCGAAGACGTCGTCTACCTGATCGAAGGGGAAATCATCCGGCACCGCACGGAACTCTAAAGGGAGTCCAAGGTCCAACGTCCAAGGTCGAAGGCATTTGGACTGGGCATCCCACAATGACAAAAATTGAGCGGTTCGAAGACATCGAGGCTTGGAAAGAGGCCCGCGCTTTGACGAATCAGATCTACTCCGTTTCCGTCGCCGGGAACCTGGCCCGAGACTTCGAGTTGCGCGACCAACTTCGACGTGCTGCTGTCTCAGTCATGTCCAACATTGCCGAGGGCTTTGAGCGCGGCGGCGACAAAGAATTCCTGCAATTCTTGTCGCTCGCAAAGGCGTCCTGCGCGGAAGTCCGGTCGCATCTGTACGTCGCCTTGGATCAGGCTTACCTCACGCGATGCCAGTTTGACGAACTCAAACTTCAGACTGAACGAGTGGGAAAGATGCTTGCCGGCTTCATGGGTTACCTGCGGAACTCCAAATACCGCGGGAGCAAATTCCGACAGGCCAGCGACTAGGACAACGCCGAGCCCACGCCCCCCGTCCAACCTTGGACTTTGGACCTTGGACCTTGGACTTAAATCAAATCTCTTCCTCGATCACGCCGCGCCGCTGCAGCCGGGCTGCGATCAGAGCGCACAAATTCGCCCAAACCAGGCCCGCCGTCCAACCGGCCAGGACGTCCGTCGGGTAATGTACGCCGAGATAGACGCGACTGATTCCCACGACGCCGGTTAAAAACAGGGCGCACAGCAGGAAATAAGCGCGGATGCGTGGCAAATTGCCGGCGAACTGCGTGAGAAGCGCACCCAAAGTCAAGTAGATGATCGCCGACATCATCGAGTGGCCGCTGGGGAAACTCGTCTGATACGCCAGCTCCAATTGCGGCACAACGGTTGGTCGCGGGCGCACAAAGTAGGCCTTGAGCGCCATCCCGACGAAGTAACCGCTCACCGCCGCCCCCACGAGGAATCGCGTTTCGCCCCGTTTCCCGTGCAGTTGCAGGAAACCGGCGGTCATTGTCACGAGCAAGATCAGCACCGAATAGCCGCCCAGCGCCGTGACGTCGCGGGCAGTGTCCTGCAGCCAGCCCGGGCCGATCGGAACGCCCGGTTCGTCGACCCGACGGACGGCGCGCATCACGCTTTCGTCCCAATCCTGGGTGGCTTCGATCCGCATCTCGTGGGCCAGAGCAAGAAACGCCCACGTGCCAAGCAGGACGATCAGTAGCCGGACGATCTGGGCGCGCTGGTAACCCGATGAGTTGCGCAAAGCGTTCCAGATCCCGCTCGCCACGCCTGCCGCTCCGTCCACTCCGTCGTTAGCCGTGCTCCTCGTCGTGTTATCCCAGACGCCAGGTTTTGCGCCCATCTCGGCACCGTGTGAAATCTTTTGCTCGGCTGGCCTCGTTTTTGGTCAGACGCGTCCTTACGCCGCCGCCGTCGTTTCGCCGCCGGCTGGTTCGGGTGGCGAAACGCTCTTCACGCCGCGGCCGTCGCGGGCTTTGAGGTCGAACAGGCCGAAGATTTCGGCTGCCGTCATGCTGAGCGAGGCGTTGGTCGTGCGGCCGTCGCCGAGCACTGAGGCGAAGAGTTCACGCTTTTGGCGCAGGACCGTGTCGATCCGCTCTTCGATCGTGTCCTTCGAGATGAAGCGAGTGACGATGACCGGGTTTTTCTGGCCGATGCGGTGGGCTCGGTTGATTGCCTGATCTTCGACGGCCGGGTTCCACCAGCGGTCGAACAGAAAGACGTAGCCGGCAAACTGCAGGTTGAGGCCGACCGCTCCCGTGCCGTAACTCATTAAAAGCAGGTGGCAGTTCGGATCCTCTTTGAAGCGCTTGAGCACCGGCTCGCGTCGGGAGGTGGCGACGCCGCCGTGGTAGACGAGCGGCCCGAACGCCCCGAGCCGGTCCTTGAGCCAGTCGAGCGCCTTGACCCATTGGCTGAAGAGGATCGCCTTGCCGTTGCTTTCGGCGATCTCTTCCATGTCGGCCAGCAGCCGGTCGAGCTTGGCGCTCTCGCCGGTGAGCGGATCGAAATTCGTGATCTGTTTGAGCCGCAGGACGAGCTCAAAAACGTGCTGGACCGAGATCGAATCGCCCAGCTCGTTGAGGTGGATCACTCCTTCTTTCTCGGCGATTTTGTAGGCGTGCTGTTGGGCCGGCGTCAGTTCGAGGTATTCGTCGCGATCGAGCCGCGGCGGCAGATCGGTGAGCACCAGCTCCTTCGTGCGCCGCAGGATGTAGGTCTTCGAGAGTCTTTGCAGCTGTTT
>DASPSM010000326.1:0-30084 GCA_035623955.1 Planctomycetaceae bacterium | reverse complement strand
TCCCGGCGAGCGACTACTCGGGCATCTCGAAGAGCGACTCAACCGCGATCCGCAAGTTGGCGAAGACGGGAGTGCCCGGGATCGATTGCGCGCCGGAGAACATCCGCGGAGGCTGTCCCTGGCGGATGCAGTGCACGCTCTTGTCTACCGTGTCGGCAACCCAGACCGTCCGCACGCCCCATTTCAAATACGATTCGACTCGGTCGCGCATCGCCCGCCGACGATCGCTGGTCGAACCGATCTCGATCACCAGGGCGGGGCGTGTCTGCGTCACAGCGCGATCAAGCTCGGCAAACCGTTCGCCGCCGACGAAAAAACTGACGGCCGGCCGCCGCACCGTGTCCGGCTCGCGCGAGACGATCAGGCCGATCTCGAAGCAGGCATAACCCTGTTCTTCGGGGGCCTTCTGCAGGTAGGCGGCCAGCGACTTGGTGAAATTGAGGACCACGGCCCCGTGCAACAGGTCGGGCGCCTCCAGGACTTCGATCCGCCCGCCGACCAGCTCAGCCCGCTGCAGGTCGAAGTCTTCCTGGAAAGTCAGCTCGGCAAATTGCTCGGCAGTCAGTGAACTGTCATCCATTGAAACTCGAGTCCAAAGCCGTTGGCGGTTGCTGTGTTTCGCGAATTATACGGCGGCCGAAGCAGACGGTCCAAAGTCGCGTTCGAGAGACCGAACGTCTGCCGCGATCCACTGGCGGGGCGACACTGGCCTTCACAGCGCAGTGGTTGCAAGAATGCAATCTTCCCGCGGCCAGGATTTTTCCAAAAAACCAGGCTCTCCTTATCGAGATTTCGGGCTTATTGTGGTGAGGATGCCTCACGAGCGCAGTCGTCGCAAAGGGTGAGGCGGGAGACGGGACCAGTGTCGGATCAGTCAAAGTCAGCGGGATCGCCGGACCCTCGTGTCGATGCTGCGCTGCGGGACTATCTCGAGCGGATCGATCGCGGCGAACCGGTCGATCGCGAGGCCTTCCTCGCGCAGCACGCCGAGGTCGCCGAGTCGCTCAAGTCCTTTATCGCGGCTGAAGAAGAGCTTCGCGGACTGGCCGGCGCGGGCTCTCCCCGCGGGAATGCCGGCATCTCCACGCGATCGTTCGCGGCGCACGGTCAGGAGACGGTCCCGCCGAAAGCGCAGCTCAATCGCCCTCCCGAAACGACCGGCAGCGGCCTGACGGGCCGGTTCGGCCGCTATCAGATCGTGCGGGCGCTCGGCAAAGGGGCGATGGGGACGGTCTACCTCGCCGAGGACACTCAGCTCGAGCGGAAGGTGGCGATCAAAACTCCCCATTTCGAGGACGACCCGACCGGCGAGCTCCTGGCACGGTTTTACCGCGAGGCGCGGGCGGCGGCGACTTTGCGCCACGCCAACATCTGCCCGGTTCACGACGTCGGCCAGATCGACGGCAAGCACTACATCTCGATGGCTTACATCGAGGGACAGCCTCTCTCGACGCTGATTCGTCCGGACAAGCCCCTGTCCGAGCGGCAGGCGCTGCTGGCCATCCACAAGCTGGCCAAGGCGCTGCAGGAGGCGCACGACCACGGGATCGTCCACCGCGATCTCAAGCCGGCAAACATCATGGTCGACAAAAAAGGCGAGCCGGTCATCATGGACTTCGGCCTGGCCCGCAAGGCGCGCAGAGAGGGGGAAGCGAGCCTCACCCACAGCGGCATGATTCTCGGTTCGCCGGCTTACATGTCTCCCGAGCAGGTCGAGGGAGACCCCGAGAGCGTCGGCCCTGCGTCGGACCAGTACAGCCTCGGCGTGATCTTGTACGAACTGCTCACGGCGCAATTGCCGTTTCGCGGCACGGTCGTGAACGTGCTCGCACAGATCATCACCAAGGAGCCGACTCGGCCGAGCGGGCTGCGCGCGGACCTCGATCCGCGGATCGAGGCCGTGTGCCTGAAAATGATGGCGAAGCAAGCCGCCGACCGTTTCCCGTCGATGAAAGCGGTCGCCGACGAGGTCGCGACGCTCCTGAAGAGTCGCGGCCCCAAGCCGGCCTCCATCAGCGCGTCGTCGGCACCTTTCCGCGTCACGCCTGAACGCCCCAAGCAGGCGCCTCCGAATCCTGCCGCCTCACAAATTCTGAAATCGGCCAGGCAAAAGACCCTCACGGAGAGTGACCTGGCGTCGCTGGGAGAGCTTGCCGGCAAGTGTCTCAAGCGTCGCGACTACGACCAGGTGATCCAAATCGTCGAGCGGATTCCCGAGGAGCGGCGAAGCGCAGCAATCGAGGCGATCTTAGCGACGGCCCGCGAAAAAGCGGACGAGATCGCGTTCCTCGTTTGCGAAATCGACGAGGCCGACCGCCTCGAGGACGCCCAAACCGCTCTCAAAAAGGCATCGCAACTCCTCCAGCTCAAGCCCGGGCATCACCGGGCCCAGGAGATCGAGACAAAATATTCCGGCGAGGGCGCCGGCGGTCCGGTTCGTATCGGCCCCTCGTGGCAACTGACCGAGCGCTGGGACAAAGGAGGCTGGATTCCCTGGACGGCGCTGGCGTTCGGCGTGGCCGTCGTCGGCGTGATGCTGGGCGTGATGGTGATTTATTTGGGCCGTACGGCGATCGTCGTCGACGTTCAGGATCCGGGGATCGAAGTCGAGGTGAACGACCAGCGGGTGACGATCAACGTTGCCGGCGAGCAGTCGATCCGAGTCGAGCCAGGGGACCAAACACTCAAAGTTAGCTATGCCGGTCTTGAAACGGTCACCAAGAGCTTCACGCTCGACAAGGGGAAGACGAAACGACTCACGGTGCGCGTCCTCGACAACAAACTGGTGGCCGACCTGCAAGGCGAGATCCTTCCTCTGATTGCCGACACAGAGAAGGGGAAAAACGTCGGCACGGCGCCGGCCGAACCGAAACCGGCTTCCCCAAGATCCGTAGAGAAGTCAGCGATGGTGCGGACGAAGCCTGTTCCCGTTGTCGGGGTGAAGAAGCCACTGGCCTTCCAGACTCCGGGCTTTGATCAATGGGTCAAGCAAGTCGCTGCACAGCCTGCCGAGGAGCAGCTCAAAGAAGTGGCGAAGAAATTGCAGGAATTGAATCCTGGCTTCGACGGCAAACTCACTGGTCACGGCGGGAAGGGTATTCCCCTGATCGAAAACGGCGTCGTCACACAGTTGGGTTTTGACAACGATAACGGAACACGAAATGTGACCGACATTTCGCCATTGCGAGCATTGGGGGGATTGAAATGGCTGTGGTGCGGACTCGCTACGGGGCGACTGGCGGATCTGTCACCGCTCACGGGAATGCAGTTGGAGAACTTGGTTTGCCCTTACACCAGGATTTCCGACTTGTCGCCGCTGACCGGGATGAAACTCGAAGTGCTGGATTGTGCTGCCACCCCGGTGTCCGACTTGTCGCCGTTAAAAGGAATGCCCCTAAGTCTACTGTGCGTTGCAGATACACCGGTTTCCGACATTTCAATACTGCAAGGGATGATGTCTCTGAAAAGGCTGACGATCAACAACACACAAGTTACGGACCTGCGACCGTTACAAGGAATGAGACTGGATCTCCTTTACTGTGACGGCATTTCGGTGTCCGACTGGTCACTTTTGAAAGACATGCCCCTGAAGCATCTTTCTTGCGACTTCAAACCTGAACGTGATACCGAACTGCTCCGCTCATTCAAGCACTTGGAGACGATCAATCGCAAACCGGCAGCAGAGTTCTGGAGGGAAGTCGAAGGTTCCGCGGATCCCGACCGCAGGGCCGCCGAGTGGGTGCTGTCGATTGCTGACCGTCGTCCCGGCATCGAGATCGACGGTGAGGAGCGCGACGTCGACCGGCTCCCGCCGCGGCCGTTTAAGCTCCGCAAAGTCGATTTGTACGGCAATCAGAAGGTGACCGATGCAGGTCTTGCCTGCTTCAAGCGATGTAAGAACCTCAAGTCACTGGAGTTGTGGGCTACCAAGTACGGCGACGCCGGTTTGGCCAACTTCAAAGATTGCAAGGAACTACGGGAACTTTACCTGGAAGGCGACGAGGTGACCGACAGCGGTTTGGCCATCTTCAAGGATTGCAACCTCACCGCCTTCGGCCTTGCCAGCACGAATGTAACCGACCGGGGACTGGCTTACTTCAAGAATTGCAAAAACCTCGAATCGCTTTCACTGCGCTTCATGGCACAAGTGAGTGACGCAGGCCTGGCTCAATTCCAGGATTGCACAAAGCTCAAGTTCGTAGATCTGTATGCGACGAAGATCACGGACTCTGGCCTCGCGCATTTGAGCCGATGTGTGAACCTTGAGGAGCTCAACGTGGCGTTCGGAAGCCAGAAAGTGAGCGACGCTAGCATGCGTCATATTGGGACCATGCGACGACTAAAAAAGCTTTGGCTGGGCGGAAATCCGGTGACGAATGCCGGACTCGTTTACCTCGAAGGATTGACACAGCTCGAGAGCCTCGACTTAGGCGGTACGCGGGTTCACGGTCCTGGTCTGGAGCACCTTCGGAGCCTAGTAGCGTTGAAAGACCTTCAATTGGGAGGATTGGGCCTGATGGACAGCGACCTGGTGCGCCTCCGCAGCCTGACGGCACTCGAACGGCTTGGCCTCGACGGTACACGTGTCTCCGGCCCTGGCTTGGCGAATCTGAAGGGCATGAATCAGCTGCGTGACATCGACTTGAGCAATTCGCGGATGACGGACCCCGGATTGGAGCAGCTAAAGGATTTCCCGCAGCTCCAAAAACTTCACCTCCGCGGCACTCTGGTGGCGAATGCAGGACTGCGCCATCTGGAAGGCATGACGAATCTCGACGAACTCGATCTCTCCGACACGAAAGTCACGGCCCCCGGCGTGGCGGCGCTCCAAAAGTCGCTCCCGGCTTGCCGGATCATCACGAAGGCTGACAATCGCTGAGGCAGCGATTTACAAAACGGCCGCGTCTCGGCCGCCCGGACCCACGGGATTGACCGGTGGGAGGGCCGCTTTCCCCCTGGGAAGTCCGGTCGATCTTCCCTGTCCGATGGTGTACAATCGGGTTCCTTTCTGCGAAGAAGATCCGGCCGGCTCCTCGGTGGGCGACGAGCGCGGGCACGGAAATCGTCTTTGTCGTTGTGTGACTAGGAACCTGCAATGAAGCGATGCGTTGTGCGACGGCTGGCTCTCGCGATGGTGCTGCTTCTGGGCGCGGCGGTCCCCCTCGCCATGGCCGCGGAGGCGACGGTCCGCATTGGACACAACGTCGGCAAGCTGGCCTTCAAGGACATCCGCTATCTGCCGCGGTCGCTGGCCGATCTCTCCGGCAAGAAGGCGTACGTCATTGTCTGCACCAGCACGACGTGCCCGCTGGTCCAAAAATACCTGCCGAAGATCAAGCGGCTGGACGAAAAGTATCGCGGCCAGGGGGTGCAGTTCCTGTCGCTCAACGTCAACCCCGGGGATTCGATCCGCGAGATGGCGGCCCATGCCGTCGAGTTCGACCTGGCGTTCCCCACTGTGAAGGACATCGCCGGTGAATCGGTCGCAGCGCTGGGAGTGATGCGGACGCCGGAAGTCGTCGTGCTGAGCGCGAATCACACGCTCGTCTACCGCGGGCACATCGACGACCAGTACCGCTTCGCCGGCGAAGCGAATCACGTCACGCACAACGATCTGGAAAACGCCATCGAAGCGGTGCTGGCAGGCAAGCCGGTCCCCGTCGCCGAGACATCGGTCGATGGCTGCCTGATCACCAAGGCGACAGCCTCGGGGCGAACGAGTGTGACCTATAACAAAGACATCGTGCCGCTGTTGCGCAAGCACTGCGTCACTTGTCACCAGCCAGGGACCGAGGCTCCCTTCTCGTTGCTCACCTACGACGACGCAAAGAAGCAGGGGCAGGCGATGGCGGAAGTCGTCGGCGACCAGGCGATGCCGCCGTGGTACGCGAGCGCCGCCCACGATGACTTCATCAATCACCGCGGAATGTCCGGCGACGAAATCGACACGATCGCGTCCTGGGTCAAAGCGGGCATGCCGCGGGGCGAATCGGCCGAAGACACGACCCCCGTTCCGCTGCGAAAAGTCGTGGGCGATGGCTGGTTGATCGGCAAGCCCGACCTGATTCTCAAGTCGAAAGTGCACGACATTCCCACCGAGGGATTTGTCGCCTATCGCTACGAGCCGCTCAATTACGTCTTTCCCGACGACACCTGGATCGACAAGATCCAAATCCTGCCCGACAACCCCAAGGTTGTGCACCACTGCAATCTGATCTTCATTCCGATGTTCGGGGATCGGGTGAAGAACGCGATCTTCGTCACGGGCAAGGTGCCGGGGGGCATTCCGACAGAGCTGCGCGACGGCACCGCCATCCGGGGACCGAAGACGTATATTCCGCTTTTGCAAATCCACTTCACGACCAACGGCCACAAGGAGAAGTGCCGGATCGCGGTCGGCTTCCACTATCCGCGCGAGAAGGTCCAGAAGGAGCTGCATCTCGAGCGGATCTCGAACCACACCTTCGCGATTGCTCCGGGCGATCCGCACTACGCGATCACCCAGACCTGGCAGACCAACCGGGACATTGTCGGCACCGGACTGTTTACGCACATGCACGTGCGCGGCACCGACATGACCTATCTGGCTCACTACCCCAACGGCAAGACCGAGACTCTGCTGGTCGTTCCTAATTACAGCTTCGACTGGCAGGTCGGTTACGCGTGGGCCGACGGCGCGCGAAAGTTCCCCAAGGGGACGAAATTCGAGGTCGTCGCCCACTACGACAACTCGCCGTTCAACCCGTTCAACCCCGACCCGAAGCGAACGGTGAAAGAGGGGGACCAGACAGTCGATGAAATGATGTACGGCTTCCTGTTCTACACGGTGGCCGGCGAACATCTGAATCTCGACATCAATCCCAAAACGGGCATCGCGATTCCCGGGACGAAGGTCAGCAGCCGTTAGCCGTCCGAGGGACAGCGTCCTCCCCGTCTCATGGATTTTGGGTGGCACTGGCGGCTCGTCCGCCAGTGCTCTTTTTTTGGGTATTGAAATGAGGCCGCTGGCCCCACGCCCGGTTACCATCTGATGAAGCAATCATTCTTTGAAGCAGCCTTCAGAGGCCTCGCATGAGTCGTTTCGAGGGAAAGGTCGCGATCGTCACCGGTGGCGGCTCGGGAATCGGCCGCGCGACCTGCCAGCGGTTCGCGGAGGAGGGGGCGTCTGTCGTCGTTGCCGAGATCGACGAACAGCGCGGCCGGGAGGCGGCCGACGAAATCCGCGCAATCGACGGGAAGGCGATTTTCGTCCGCACGGACGTCGCCGACGAAGCGAGCGTGCGCGCCTCCGTCTCCAGGGTGGCGGCCGAATACGGTCGGATCGACATCCTGGTCAACTGCGCCGCGGTCTTCGTGCTGAAAGGGATCGACGCCACTGTCGAAGAATGGCGGAAGATCCTCGACGTCAATGTGATGGGTTCGGCGTTGATGGCCAAGCACGTCGTTCCCCATCTTCGGAAGGCTGGCGGCGGGGCGATTGTGAACCTCGGATCGATTTCGAGTTTCATCGCTCAGCCGCAATTCGTGACCTATAACACTACGAAGACGGCCATCCTGGGGCTGACGCGGTGCCTGGCGCTCGATTTGGCGCCCGACAACATCCGCGTGAACGCGATCTGCCCCGGGGCGGTCTGGACGCCCATCGTGATGGACCTGACCGCCAAGGAAGGCATGGACCGCAAAGCGGCCGACGCCAGTCCACAGTGGGGTGGCGCCCACATGATCAAGCGGATCGCCGACCCGCGCGAGATCGCCAACGCCATCTTGTTCCTGGCCTCGAGCGAGGCCTCGTTCGTGACGGCCGAGTCCCTGATGGTCGATGGCGGCTACATTCACCAGTAATCAGCGCGCTCGAGAGGTGCCACGATGACCGCCTTGGATTACACCCGCGACCTCGTTTCCTTCGGGTCGGTCAGCTCGGTCTCGAACGTCGATATCTGCGACCATCTCGAGCGCACCTTGAAGAAGCTGGAATTCGAAACCGAGCGGATCGACTACACCGACGCGGCCGGCGTCAAGAAGTCGAACGTCATCGGCAGGCGCATGGGCGGACAAGCCACCCGTGGCACTCTGTCGGGAGGGCTGGCGTACTTCGCCCACACCGACGTCGTTCCGGCCGACAACTGGTTCAGCTCCGAGCACGGGCCCTTCAGTCCGACCATTAAAGAAGGCCGCCTCTACGGGCGCGGAAGCTGTGATATGAAGGGATCACTCGGTTGCATTCTCGCCGCGGCCGCCAGCGTGCCCCGAGCGAGACAGCGGGCTCCGCTCTATATCACCGGGACAGCCGACGAGGAGGTCGGCTATGTCGGGGCCGCCGAAGTGGCAAAGCGGTCCCAACTCTTTCGCCAGATGGTCGAAGGGGACGCCTGCGGCATCGTCGGCGAGCCGACCGAGTTGGAAGTCGTCTACGCGCACAAAGGGACCTGGGGATTCCGCGCAACTTCGCGCGGTCGGGCCGCCCATTCCAGCACGCGCGAAGGAATTAATGCGAATCTCGCCATGATTCCTTTCCTCGTCGAAATGAAAGCGATCCACGACGAGACAGAGCGCGACCCCGCCTGGCAGGACAATCGCTTCGATCCGCCGACGATCAGTTGGAACATCGGCATCAACGATCACACGCGCGCGGTGAACATCACTCCGCCGCAGAGCGTGTGCACCGTTTATTTCCGGCCGATGCCGAAGCAAAAACCCGAGCTGCTGCTCGAACGGGCAAGGGCGGCCGCCAGGCGATGCGGCCTCGAATTCGAGGCGACTTGGACCGCGCCGCCACTGGAGGTCGATGTTCGTAGCGACTTCGTGATTCAGATGCTCGGGCTGGCCGGCAAGACAACGCCCCGCACCGTCTGCTACGGCACCGACGGCACGCAGCTCACGGCCCTCAAGAAATTGGCGGTGGTGGGCCCCGGCAGCATTGCGCAGGCGCACACGCACGACGAATGGATCGATCTTACGCAGCTCGAACGCGGGACGGAGTTTTATACGCGTTGCATCGAGCGCTGGTGCTGCTGAGGCGTGATTGCCGCTCGATCGCGCCGGCCTCCGAACGCCTCACGTGCCATCACTTCGAGCGCGTTGAGCCGTCACTTCGAGCGGTTAAATTGCGCCGGATCGAAGGGATCAGTCAAAGGGCCCAGATCGTTCGCGGGTTTCTCTGAGCCCTTCGACTGCGCGCTTGCGCCCCGGGGAGGCTCGCTCGGAACCGGAATGGCTGGCACGACCATTTTCGAGTCGACGCCGGTTGCGGATGCTGGAACGACCAGTGGATCGCGCCGCGGCTGCGGTTTGCCTGCTTGAGCGATGTTGTCGACGGAACGGCGAGCGGCGTCTTCTTGATTCAGGCATTTCACTTCCGAGGCAACGCTCGTCAGCCAGGCGATGAGGCGGGCCTTCTGCACATCGGCCGCGCTCCCCGCGAGCGGAGCGTGGGACGTTCCGCCGTGGGCTTCGAGGGCCTTCTGCAGCAGGGGACTTCGCCGCGCGAATTGCGGATCGACTTCGTGCAGCACGGACTCGAGATTGCGGCCGGTGGTGAGCCGGTTTCCGCCGGCAGCCAGGTGCACGCGTTCCAAGTGAAAGGAGGAGTCAGTTGTGCCGCCGTGGCATCGGGCGCTGCCACACCGCGCCAGGAGAATGGGCTGCACTCCGATCACAAATTCCCTCACGGCGCGCGGAGAGAGTCGGCCCAGCGATTCGACGATTTTCGCGTCGGACTCGCCTCGTTCGGAGGTGCCGCCGACTTTGACAAATCCGCCAGCTCCGCTCGACTGACCGGCTTCCAGCCGCATCAGCAAACCTTTGGCTTGCTGGTTCGTCGGGTCGACTTCCAGCACCTTGCGAAGATGAAAGGCGGCCTCTCGCGGGAGCCCGTTGTCGAGGCACCAGTGGCCCAGCCGCATGTCCCGTCGAACGTGCGTGCCGGGGTCCATGGCGCACATCTTTTGGTACGCTTCGTTTCGGTCGCGGGCGACCAGTTTGACCTGATCGAATGAGAAGAACAGCTTTCCCTGCGGCGTCTCGACCCGATAACCGTGCAAGTCGCCTCGAACACCGCCCTCGACAACCCTTCCGTCAGCGAGAACGAGAATTCGGGCTCTTTCCGCGGAGGGATCGGGCTTACGCGGCGATTTCGCTTCTTCAATCGCCGCCGCCGCTTGCCGGTCAAAGAGCTGCTTAAGCAGCGGATCCTCCGCACGTGCACACACATGCAGGCCAACGGCCGCAACGAGGCTGGCGGCGCCAATGGCGCACATTTTCGGTTGCGCAAAGTTGCCGAGGAAGGCGCGGAATCCCATGAGTCGAGGCTCCCGCCAGGGACAGCTGGATTACGGAGTGAAATGAATCGGTAGACGAGGCAAATCTGAGAGGAGCGGAACAATAGTCTGCTTCCCGAGGCCGGTCAAGACGATTCAAAATCGGGTGGCCTGCCCGGCAATCTCTGGTGGATTCCCCACATGAGGTGGAGTTAATTGACTTAGTGCCTCTGCGAATCGAGACTTCGATTTCAAGGGACCTGTGTTGCGTTGCGGCGACCCGTTCCCCGGGGCCACTTTTTTGGCCGGGGCGTGCCGGCAAGCAATTGGCGCGGTAAAATTGGTTTTGCGGGCAGAATCGATCCCAATCGAGCGGGCCTTGGATCCGAGGACCGGCGAAAACAACTGAGTCCGGGGCTTCAACACGGGCCACTGCGCCGCGTTCTCGATGGTCCAAGCTCTTCTTCACAGCACGCCAGACATGAGCACCGCCGGAACGGAATTGGTAAGACCGGGCAATCTGCCTCCGATCGCTCCGGCGGATGCGGCTCTCAACCCGGCCCACTCTGCGGTAGAGGCTGCCACTGCGGCGGGCAGCCTGCCGGTCATTCCACTGCCGACGCGTTCTGAATGGCACGCCGCCGGCGTGTCGCTGATGTTCCATCTCATCATGCTGCTGGTCCTGGCCGCTTTGTTGATCCCCGTGAGGACGGTCAGCAGCGGAACCTCGATCGATGGCGGCATCGGAAACGAGCAGGGCAATAGCGGCGATTTGCTCGACAGCGTGACCATCGGAACTCCCGAAAAAGGGACCGGCCACGACATCGAAAGGTCGCTATCGCCGGCTGAAGGCGCATCTGCGGTCGAAGGAGCGATGGCAGGGGGGTCGGGCTCGGGATCAGGAAGCGGCAAGGGAAGTTTCGACGCGATTGCTTCGCTCGGCGCGGCCGGAGGCGGAGGCGGCAAAGGCGTCGGCTTTTTCGGCACGCGAGCTCGGGCCGACAGCGTCATTTTCATCGTCGACATGTCGGGCAGCATGGAGGGTCACCGTTTCGATCGGGCCGTCGAGGAGCTGATCCATTCGCTCAACCTGCTGCAGCCTTCGCAGAAGTTTTTCATCTTCTTCTACAACGGGGTCACCTACCCGATGTTCGAGCAGCACAATCCCAAGCTGCTGCCGGCGACGACGGGTAACCGCGCCAAGGCCGTCAAGTGGATCAAGGCATTTCACCCCGAAGGGGACACGGCTCCCGAAGACGCCATCGAACGAGCCCTCCGGCTGAAGCCGCAGGTGATCTACTTCCTCACCGACGGCGAGATCCCCAACACGACCCGCAGCACAGCCCAACGCTTCAACACCGAGCACAAAACGGTGATCCACACCATCGCCTTCGAGTACGAAGGGGGCGCGGAACAGCTCCGCGGCATTGCCGCCGACAGCCACGGCAAGTACCGTTTTGTTCCATAGGGCGGCGCCGGGCGATCGAAAGAGCCGCGCACGCAGTAAGCGGTCTTTGATTGCGGCTAGCGACGTCCCATTTTTAGCGGCGCCCACGCAGCTGGCCTGCATGGACCGCCTCCGGCGGACCGCTGACTGCGTGCGCGGCTCTTTCGATCGCGGCTCTTTAATCACAACGTCACGAGGAATCGCAACGCGATGGAGTCCCAATCGCCCATGGATGCGCTCGAGGGCCGCGAAGTCGTGCTCGACCTGGCCAGCCCCTACGTGATACTCGGCACGTTCGGCGGGGGCGACGCGAGTCATTACATCATCGACAATGCGGACGTCCACGACCTTCGCGACACCACGACCAGCCGCGAGTTATACGTGCGAGATGCCAAGCGGCACGGCATCAACGCGAACCGCAAGTGCGTGTTTGTGCGCAAGGACGGTGTCGTGAGCCTGTCGAGCCTGGCCGACGTGATCGAGTGAGCAGACCCAGTGCCGCAGTGAAAACGCCGATTCGAGGATCGGCCGCCCCAAGCGTGCCTGACGATCACCGTGCCATGTTGACCGCGTCGTTGAGCTGCCCGATGTAGAACATCGCAATCCGGAAGATCAGGAATACGATGAACGCCGCGACAAGGCTCCAGATCAACCAGGCGAGGGCCGAGGCGAGCATATCGAGCGCGCGTCGAGCTTGAGCCTCGAGATCGGGGCTCAGCCGCTCGAGAACCTCGGGCACGGTCCCAGACGTTTCCGCGACATCGATGATGTGCAGATAGTCGACCGGAAACAAACGGGTCTCGGCAAGCGCGTCGTGCAGGGTGTCTCCCTCCCGAACGGCAGCCCACACATAGGGCGCTGCTTTGAGGAACGCGCCATTCGAGGTTGCCTTGAAGCTCGACGCCAGGCTCGGTTCGATCGGCATCCCGGCCTGCTGGGTGAGAGCAAACGCCCAGGAAAACCGGGCAATCGCGAACGAACGCACGCACCAGCCAAGCACGGGGATGTGAAGCACCACCGAATCGAAGATCTTCTGCCCCATCAGTGATCGGCGAATCAGAAAGCCCAACGCGATCCCGCCGAAAAGCGTTCCAAAGGTCGCCATTAACCACGTAAGTGCCCCTTCGGCTCCGTAGAGGCCGAGACCCAACACGTCGATCGGCTTCGAACCCGCATGGACTTGGGCAATGATCCCGAGGATGTAGAGCATCAGGGCGATGACCAGAATCGCCGCGACGAGCTGGAACGCCGGCAACGAGATCGCGGAAAAGAAGGCCCTTCGCAATCGGATCGTATTGTCGAAGTGCCCGGCGAGCGATTTGAGCACCTCGGGCAGCGTGCCGGTTTGTTCCGCGACGCCGACCAGCTCGATCATTGTCTCGGGGAACGCCAGTCCACGCGCACGCATCGCCTCGGTGACATCCAGGCCGCGGCGCAGGTCGGCGGCAATCTCCATCAACGCGCGGCGGCAGCGCGGGTCTCCCGACTTTTGCGCGGAAAGCTCGAAGGCCTTTCCGATCGGAATGCCCGCGTCGACCATCGTCGCCAGGCTGCGGCAAACAACCACAAGCGATTTAGTGCGGATGCGTGGACTAAACACGAAGTGCCTCCGGGCGATCCTCCGACCCCAATTGGTCAACCACTTGCAATTTTACCAGTGGGCGGCAATTCGTCGCCGATTTCCTCGTACGGCACTCGCAAAGGGCTCACAAATGACACGTCCGCTCGCCAGGCGTTAAGATACGCGGCGTAGAGCAGTTTGTTCAACTTTTCGCTCGGTTTGCGCGTCTCGTTCTGCGATGCGGTTGGGCCGCCTTAAAGGTCGCGGCCCCAAGAGATTGCGAATTGCATGCCGTTCGCCGCCAGCCTTTCCCGCGCGACCAACACGTCGGACGCCATCCGGTCGGTGACGGAAGAAGTCCGCGCTGCGCTACGCGGCGTCGAACCCGACATTTCGTTTCTGTTCGTCAACCACGCCCACCAAAACGCTTTCTCGCAGCTGGCTTCGCGGATTTGCGAGGCGACGGGCACGAAAGTGCTCATGGGGTGCACCGGCGAAACGATCATCGGCGGATCGGAGGAAATCGAGTCGGGACCCGCCTTGAGCCTGTGGTCGGCAATCTTGCCGGGAGCCCGCTTCGAGGTCTTTGTGGCCAACTTTGAGCAGACGGTGGACGGAATCGTGACGAGCGGGCTGCCCGCCTTTTCGAGCGAAGAACCCGATCTGCGGGCCATGTTTCTCTTGGCGGACCCGTTCAGCTCGGCCCCGCACACGGTGCTCGACCACGCTGATGCCGAAGCACCGGGCGTTCCCATACTGGGCGGCCTGGCAAGCGGCGGAAACCGCACCGGAGAAAATCGGCTGTTCTACAACTCCCACGAAATTCGCCACGGGGCGATCGGACTGATCGTCCGCGGAGGGCCACGAGTGCGTTCGGTCGTTTCCCAGGGTTGCCGTCCGGTGGGTACGCACTACGTCGTGACGCGGGCGGAGGGAAACCTGGTGCACGGCTTGGGGGGCGTCCCCCCAATGCAGCGACTCCGCGAGCTCTTCGACACCTTGTCGGACCGGGATGCGGAGCTGCTTCAAATGGGGCTGCACCTAGGCCTGGCGATGAGCGAGTACCAGGACCGGTTCGAGCGGGGTGACTTTCTCATTGCCAATGTCACCGGCGCCGACCCCGGAACCGGATCGATTGCGGTGGGGGCGCAGGTTCGCGTGGGCCAGACGGTCCGCTTTCATGTCCGCGATGCTGAAACGGCTGACGAGGATTTGCTCGGACTCCTCGAGGCCGATCGCGCGGCTCATCCCGCTCGATTGCAGGCAGGGCTGCTGTTTAGCTGCAACGGCCGGGGGACCCGCCTTTTTTCGGAGCCCAACCACGACGCGTCCGCGGTGCAAAAAATCGCCGGCCCGATCCCGCTGGCTGGATTCTTCGCCCAGGGAGAGCTGGGTCCGATTGGCGGGCGCAACTACTTGCACGGATTCACGGCAAGCGTCGCGCTCTTTGAATAACCGCGGCGGCCGTCACCGCCTTTTCCACAATCCGCGGGAGATCGTCGCGCCGAGCTGGCGTTTCTTTCGCTCGAAGCTCGTCCGATAGTCGAGATCATGTGCCGGCGGCGATTCAACCGGCGGCGGCAGTGCCTCGAATTCCGCGTGATGATCCATGAGCGCGCGGATCACGCCGAAATACTCTTCCACGTCGGTCCAGGAATGCAATAAGCCTCCTCGCTTGAGGACGCCTGCCGCCAGGTCGACGAACTCGTCGGTAAACAGGCGTCGCCGCTTGTGCCGCCGTTTCCACCACGGATCGGGGAAGTAGACGTGCACCGCGTCGACTGAGTGCGACGGTACGAACTTCGCCAGCGCGATCCGCGCGTCGCCTCCCAGCACGCGGGCGTTGGGCAAAGAGCGTTTCCACAATCGTCGCGCCGCGCGCCGCCCTTCGTGATAATCCAGCTCCAGCCCCAGATAGTTGACGGCGGGATTCGAGGTCGATGCGCTGAACAGGAACAGCCCCCGGCCGCAGCCGACATCGATCTCAACGGGATTCGCGTTTCCGAAGAGGACCGACCAGGCGAGCGGTCCGGTGAGATCGTTGAGCGTCAGGAAGTACGGCCTAAGATCAACAACGGGCGGGCGGTTCATGGTCAGTCGTTCGGAGCGTGCCCGACGTGATCGCTCACGTGGATCGGCACGCCGATCATTGTGCCGCTGAAGATCATCCGCTCCTGGACGAAGCCCTGGAAGGCGAACTCGGCTCGCCGAGGCGGCCGGTTAAGCGTCAGCTTGGCGACCAAGATCAGCCGGCAGGGGGGCAGAACCGGAGAGCGGAAGCGAACGTCATCCATCCCGCCGAAACCCAGAAAATCGCCTCGAAGCACGTCGTATTTCCGCGCGTAAAAACCGGCTAGCTGAGCCGCGCACTCGCACAGGATCACGCCCGGCATGATCGGGTAACCGGGCATGTGGCCTCGGGTCCAGAACTCGTGTTCGGTGATTTCCTTGTAGCCGACGATGCCGTGGTTTCCGGTGTCGACGTAGACGATTCCGCTGAGCTGTTCCATTTCGTGCCGTTGCGGATTGATGCGGCGGATGTCGTCGATGGTGAACATCGGCTTGTCGAAATCGAACTTCGTATAGTCGTAAAGAGGAGGTGCGGGCATGGCGGTTTCAGCCAGGTGAATGAATGAGGAAATGTTCGGGCGGGTCGGTTTGCTAGCGACCGAGGACTTCCCGAAGCTGCGCGAGGCTGGTGAGCAGACGATCGGGTCGCACCTGAGGATCAGCCAGCTCTTCTTTGGTCGCGGCCAGGCTCGTGCGGTCGGCCGCCAGCAGGGCGGTCCTCATTCCGACTTCCTTGGCGATGGCGAGGTCGTCGGCGATTCGCGTTCCGACCATCAGAATCTGGCTCGCGGCAATTCCCATCCGCCGGAACCGCTCGAGGGCGTGCTCATAGAGCGACCGCGACGGTTTGCGAGTTCCTTCCCGATACGATAGCGTCGCGAGCGCCGGATCGAACAACTCGTCCAGCGAGCGGAGTGTACCCTGCTGCCGAAACGCCCGCAACATCTGCACCAGGCTGAAGCGCTGCGCGTCGGCCACAAGTCCCAGGCGCAGGCCGGCTTGAACCAAAATCCGCAGCGTCGCCACGGCGTCCTCTTCGGCCTCGAGCCCCTGCAGGCTCGAGTGAAAAAAGAAGGCCACCTTCTCGCTGAATTGCTCGAGCGTCACGTATTCGGCCGCGTCGTAGGAATACTCCTTTTGTTGCAGCATGCGGATCATCTTCATCCACAGAAGGACCGCGTCAACCTCCGGGATTTCCCCCAACCCGTGAGTCGTCGCCAGCCGCTGCTCGTCGAAGGCCCGTTCGTAGCGGACGAGCATCCCTTTCCACGGGGCGCCGGGCTGCCGCGTCATGCTGTTCCACATTCCGAATTCTTTGATCGTCTTTTCCAGCGCGATCTCCATCCGCACGGGCTGCGGATGCTTCAGAAACAGCTGCCCGTCGGAAATTCGCAGCAAAGTCCCGTAAATATTGAACGCCACGCCGCGAATACCCACGAGCGGCTCGACATACGCCTTGGCGTTGACGGGCTGCCGCTTGGGCGCTGCGGGCCAAAGCAGCTTCCGCTCGTCGAGCCAATCTGCGTATTCCAGGAGCGTTTTTTGAGTCATGAAGGTGCGGGTGGCGCAGTAACCGAGAGACTTACCCGGAGGTCGCGAATCGTGCGGAGTGTTCAGCCCTGAAGGGGCACTGCACGATCTGAGTGCTCTGCGTTGTATTCGTCCACGTCTTCCCGCAGCGCTTGGGCAGCCAGTCGCCATTCAGTCGTGTCGCAGACAATCTGGCCGTCGCGCATAACGACCGTCCGTTTGGCGTCTCGGGCGATTTGTTGGTTGTGGGTCACCAGAATGATCGTAATGCCCGACTTTTCATTGAGCTCACGGAACAGGGCGATGACTTCGCGGCTCGTTTTGGAGTCGAGGTTGCCCGTCGGTTCGTCCCCAAGCAGGATGGCCGGCTCGTTTACCAGGGCGCGGGCGATGGCCACTCGCTGCTGCTGCCCGCCGGAAAGCTGGTTCGGATGATGATCGATTCGATTCGCCAGACCGACCATTTCCAGCTTCTCGATCGCCCGGCGGTGGCGTTCCGAAGCCGAGACCCCCTTGGTGTACAACAGGGGCAGTTCGACGTTTTCGAGCGCCGAGGTCCGCGCCAGCAGATTGAAGTTCTGGAACACGAATCCGATCCGGCGGTTGCGGATGTGGGCGCGTTCCTGTCGGGACATTGTTGCAACTTCTTCGCCCGCAAGGAGGTAACTACCGCTAGTGGGCCTGTCCAGGCAGCCCAGCGTGTTCATCAACGTGCTCTTGCCCGACCCGGAAGGGCCGATCAGAGCCACGTACTCGCCTTTTTCGATCGAAAGAGAGGCCCGGATAAGGGCCTCGACTTTGACCTCGCCGAGATCATAAACTCGCGAAACATCGCGGATTTCAATTAGGGCCACGTTCCGCTTTCCAAAAGAATTACCCGCCGCATGAAGACCCTCCTCCGACTGTCCATTCTCCTTGGCGTGCTCGTTGCTCTCGGGGCCGCTGCCTACCGTCCGACCGCGAAGTACCTCGCCGATCGCAACCGTCCGCGTTGGCGGACTGCCACGGTCGAGCACGGGAGTATCGTTGCCGTCGTCAACTCGACGGGAACCGTCAAACCGAAGATCGAAGTCACGGTTGGATCCTTCGTTTCCGGGCCGATCCAGGAACTCTATTGCGAGTTTAATCAAGAGGTCAAGAAAGGGGATCTGCTCGCCAAAATCGATCCTCAGATTTGCAAGGCCGCAGTCGCGCACGACCAGGCCACGCTCGCGATCCAGGAGGCAGACGTCTTTCGCGTGGAGTCGCAACTGCTGCAGGCGATCGAGGACGAAAAGCGGGCCATCGCGTTGCGAAGGCGGGGTGAGTCGTACATCAGCCAGGCCGATTTCGACAAATTCAAGTTCAACCGCATGTCGCTGGAGGCCCAGGTCAAGGTGTCGAAAGCCACGGTCGACCAGGCCCGCGCCTCGCTCGAGACGTCGCTGGCCAACCTTCGTTACACAGAGATTCGCTCGCCGGTCGACGGTATTGTGATCAACCGCAAAATTGAGCCGGGTCAGACCGTCGCCGCCCAGTTTCAAACGCCCGAACTGTTCATCGTGGCCCCCGACATCCGCAAGGAGATTCGAGTGCACGCGTCGGTCGACGAGGCCGACATCGGATTGATCAAGCAGGCCCAAAACAAAAACTATCCCGTGACCTTCACCGTCGACGCCTACCCCGACAAGATGTTCAAAGGAACCATCCAGGAAATCCGGCTCAGCTCGACGACGACCCAGAATGTGGTTACCTACCCGGTCGTGGTTGCAACTTCCAACCCGGACCTCGAATTGCTCCCAGGCATGACCGCCAGTCTTTCCTTTCAAGTCGATGAGCGCTCCAATGTGATCAAGGTTCCGAGCGCGGCATTGCGGTTCTATCCCACGACGGCCCAGGTGCGTGCGGAAGACCTCCCGATCTTGGAGGGGAAAGAGCAATCAAAAGCCGACGACGACAATAACGAGGGGGCGTCCTTGCAATCGCTCTCAATCGCAGAGCGTACTCGGCTCCGCAAGGAGCGGTCGAAACGGCACGTCTGGGTGGCCGATGGAGAGGGCGACAAATTGCGGGCAATCGAGGTGAAAACTGGGCTGACCGACGGCCAATTCACCGAAGTTGCCGCGGGGCCGGTCAAGCCCGGCGACGTTCTCGTGATTGGCGTCCAACCTCCTCCCACCAGCTCGATCTGGTAGTTTCGCTCAGCACCGCCATGCTTTCCCCTGTCATTGTTCGAATCGCTTTCCGCGCGCTTGCGAAGAACAAGATGCGGGCCGGCCTCACCGTGCTCGGCGTGGTGATTGGCATCGCCGCCGTCACCACGATGGTCTCGGTGGGGCAAAGCGCCAGCACGCTGGTGCAAAGTCAGTTCGCTGCCCTGGGAACGAACGTCATCATCGTCGAACCCGCCGTTCGTCGTCGTGGCGGCCTGATGCAGGCCGAAGTCACCCTCACCGGGCGCGACTCGGATGCGATTGCCGAAGATTGCCCTTCGATTCTCGCCTCCTCGCCCATCATCGGAACGTCGGGGCAAGTGATCTATGGAAGCGCGAACTACAGTCCGCGATCGATCCACGGCGTCAACAGCGACTACCTGACCGTCCGGAATTGGCCGATGGAAAAAGGAGAGTTCTTCGCCGATCGCGACGTCCACAACGCCAATAAAGTCTGCGTGATCGGTCACACGCTGGTTGGCAAGCTCTTTCAGACCACCGACCCCATCGACCAGACCGTACGGATCAAGAATATTCCGTTCCGCGTGATCGGCGTGTTGGCTCCCAAGGGGGCCAACATGGTCGGCGACGACCAGGACAGCATCGTGCTGATCCCAGTCACGACCGTCCGCAAGCGACTGGAAGGGTCGGAATTCGATAACGTGAGCGCGATCCTCGCTTCGGCCCGCTCGCCGTCGGTGATGACGCAGGCTCAGCACGAAATCGAGGATGTGCTCGCCGAGCGCCACCGCGTCCAGCCGGGGCAGAAACGCGACTTCGAGGTCGAAAACACGACTGAAATCGCCAACGTCTTCGGGATCATCACAGGGACGTTGACTCTGATGCTCGCCAGCATCGCCGGGATTTCACTGGTGGTGGGCGGCGTCGGGATTATGAACATCATGCTCGTCTCGGTCACCGAGCGAACTCGCGAGATCGGGATCCGCATGGCGGTCGGAGCAACGCCCGGCGACATTCTGCGTCAGTTTCTGGTCGAAGCGCTGATTCTTTCCTGCGTCGGCGGCCTGATTGGATTCTTGCTCGGCGTGGGGGCGTCGATCGGCATCGTCTCCCTCATCAATGCCATCTCGGCCGGCCAGAAGTGGACGAACCAGATCTCTTTCGCCGCCGCGGTCATCGCGTTCCTCTTCGCGGCAGCGGTCGGCATCTTTTTCGGCTTTTATCCCGCGCGCCGCGCGAGCCAGCTGGATCCGATCGAGTCGCTGCGGTACGAATAGGCGCTGGATCAACAGCGCTGCTCGCGCGACGCAGCAACAATGGACGCGGCAGCGGAACAAAAAAAACCGTCGCCCCTCATCGAGCAGCGACGGGTCTGAGCTCGCAATTCTCACAGCGATGTGCTGGAACCGAAGGTCCTGACCGTCACTCCTTGGCCTTCGTGTTGGGCCCGAGCAAGATCGGGTGCTTTTTCGATTTGAGGCGCTCGTATGTGGCTAGAAAGGACGGCGTTTTCGGTTTCGACTCAAACCTCTCCGGAAACGCTTTGCCGCTCAGGTCGTAACAGACCTTCAATGTGTCTTTGTCGAGCTCGTAGATCCCCAGCATCGTCTTGCCTTTGTTAGGCCCCTCCGTGCCCTCGAGCGTAAGCGTTTTCGGAGTCTTGGTGGGATCGACCTTACACGTCCCTTGATCGAGCACGTCGCCTGCTTTCACGCTGTATTTGCCATTCGCAACATAGAGGTGAATGCTCTTCACGATCTCATCGGGGAGATTTTCGCCTCCCCGGATGCCCGAGGTCAGCACCCAAGCGCCATTCAAGGCTTTGCTGTCCGGCGCTGAGGATTTCTCGTCCGCGCACAAACCGATCGACGCCGTTGCCACGATGACCAACAAGCTGACGTGTCTCACGATGGCCCTCCCAAAAATGATGATGAATCCAACGAAACACCGCGCACGGTCAAAGCGCAGCCCACACCATGCAGCGCTGCACACACGATGCGCGGAGCCGCCGATGGAAGCAAGCAGGAATTCGAAAGAATTATCCGTGAGCGGTCAGAGGCTGCGGTCGTTGGCCTCGAAGCGGGCACCTTTCCGCGAGTCAAACAGACCTGAACGGGCGTGCCACCTTTTCCCGCACTTGGCGACGATTGTCACCAAGGGGGCAGATGCAGTCGGAAGTAGCGGAGGAGGGACTTGAACCCCCGACACGCGGATTATGGATCCGCTGCTCTAACCAGCTGAGCTACTCCGCCATTTAACTTGTTTTCCAGAGTCTTCTGGGTTTTCGACGTGCGTCTTTCATCTGCTTTGACAACCGCTTGGACAACCGTTACCCTGAACCCATCAAAAATGACAACCGAGGCGGCAACCCCGGTTGTCCAATGACAACCTCCCGGATTAAGTGAAAGGCTGTCAGGAGTGGCAAATCGTACCACGTCCAAGCCTCGCGTCAAAGTCGCCAAACCCTACGCCGACTACCCACTGACGCCGCACCCGTCTGGGAGATGGTGCAAGAAAATTCGCGGCAAGCTCCACTATTTCGGCAAAATCGACGATCCCGCCGCAGCACTGACAAGCTTTAATCGCGAGTGGCCCTATCTCCAGGATGGACGAACCCCGCCACCATTCGACACAGGCGATGGCTGCACCGTTCGTCTGTTATGTAATGCGTTCTTGACCGCGAAGAAGGCACACCTCGATTCTGGCGAGCTGTCGGCGCGTTCCTTTCAGGACTACTTCCGCGCGTGCGAAACGCTGGTCAATCATCTTGGTAAGGACCGGCGCGTCGACGATCTGCGGTCGGACGATTTCCGCGACTTGCGGGCAGTGCTTCAGACGACCCGCAGCCCTGTGTCCCTCAAGAATGAAATCATCCGGTCCAGGATGGTTTTCAAGTTCGCTGTCGACGAACGGCTAATTGAGAAGCCCGTCCACTATGGCCAGGCGTTCGCCGTGCCGACAGCGAAAACGCTCCGTAAGGTGCGAAAGCGTTCGGGCCGCAAGCTCTTCACGCGCGATGAAGCAATCCGGATTCTTGGCGCCGCAGACGTGCAATTAAAAGCGATGATCCTTTTGGGTCTCAATTGCGGGTTTGGGAACACCGATTGCGCCACGGTGCCGATCACCGCCTTTGACCTCGACGGCAGATGGGTTGATTTCCCTCGACCGAAGACTGGCATTGACCGGCGCATTCCACTCTGGCCGAAGACCGTTAAGGCGTTGCGTGACGCGCTCGCTTCACGAAATAAACCTGTGTCCCAAGAGGACTCGGATCTGGCTTTCCTGACTCGGAACGGCACCCGATGGGTGCGCGTCCAGCAGAACCGCAAGGCAACGGGTTTCACAAACATCGACGCGCTCGCTCACGCGTTTTCTAAGCTGCTACGATCCCTCGACATCAACGGGCATCGAAACTTTTATGCGTTGCGCCACTGCTTCGAAACTTATGGGGGCGAAGCGAAGGACCAAGTGGCTGTCGATGCGATCATGGGACACGTCGATCCATCAATGGCGGATCGCTACCGCGAGGAAATCAGCGATGAGCGACTGCGGGCAGTAACGGAGCACGTTCGGACTTGGCTCTTCGGTGCCAGCAAATCCGTGCCCGGCAATACGTCGGCGCCGACTCGCGCGATTGCCGCGACCGGCCGCCGGCCAGCTGATGATCGGTAAAGGCGGAGATCGATCGCGTTCTGATCGAAACATTTGCCTTTCGGCGTCGCGGTGACCAGCATTTACCATTGGCCTGAAGCGGAACCACGGTTGGAGTGAAACCAGCACGATCCATGCGTGAAGCAGGTTATGGCTCGGCGAACCTCTGCCCGCCCCGCGGACGCTGACGAAACGATTGCGGCCCAGGCGCGCGCAATTGCTAAGGCAGCCCGAGCGGGCTTTGACGAAACTTGCGAGGCTCTCCGGCGACTGCTGCGGGGTCTGCCCTCAATACAAGGCGAACCGGCAAATTGGCCCAGCTCCGCCGGGCTGCATTACGCGGCCGAGTTCCTCCGAAATGCCTATCGCGCCCTTCCCTGGAGAGAGGCTCTCGAATTCCTCAACACGACCCCCCTGGCCGACCTCGAGGAGAGAGTTTGGATCACCCGCTATCTGGCTGGCGCCGACGAATACGACGGATTGCCGCTTTTCTCTCGGGAAGAGTTGGCTCAGCAATTCCGCGCCTTCCGAGAGTTTCTTCTCTCAGATCGAGAGTACTTGTTGCAAACCGGCCTACCGTCAAAGGAATTTCCAGGCGCGCGATGGCTCTCGGCACGTGCGGCGAAACTGTATGTCACCAAGCGCACAGATTGCGGCGGGCCCTATGAGGAGCCGCGCTGTTTCTCCGGCGAGTTCTCGTTTTACACCTGGATTCGCCTCGAACAACGTCCGGAAGATTTCAGCCCGCGCCGGGTCCCTTGTCGGGAGCGCGAGGCCGACTTGGTAGCTGGTATCAGCGCGGCGGATGGTGACCGCCTCCGCGTTCTACGAGAGAAGGTGTTCGAGATAAAAGCAGCTGTATTGGCAGCCGCTGAACTGTTCCTGGAATCAGGCGAGACGGACGGCATCTGGACAAAGTGCTTGCCGATCATACGTGGCGGTGGTCTGACAGCGGGTGACGTGGAATTCTGCACGCGCATGGACCGCGCGTATCAGGAGACCCAGTTTGGCTGGAATAATGTGCACTCTCTTCTCTGGTGGGGTGCGGGGTACGACGGTCCGATTAACCCTGGCGGCTTTACCAGCATCGTCGAGCTTATCTGGCACGTGCAGAAGGAGTGCGCGATCGGGACGATGCACCGGGCGCGTGAAGCACTCGGTGGCCTCGTAGTCGACGAAGAAGGCCGGCGGGTGCTCTCGGCTGACGATGAGGAATGGGCGTACTTCGAGTATGTCAGTGATCCGACCGCGGATTTTTTGCACCGTGCAATCGAGATTCTTCGGCAGTCTGCCGATCGAGAAGTCACCGCTTGGCAGGAATTTCAGGTGCGTGTCACGTCCGACCTTGCCAAAGAGCTCGAGCGCGAGGTCACCATCCGCATACCAGCCCAAACATATGTGGGGGCGAAGGCGGGTGGACCACCAACGCTCGAGTTGGCCAAGGCTGGCTCCGCCAGTGAAACGAAACGAGCGGAACGAGTCACCGCTCGATTCCCAAAGATCGACGGACTCCAATGGGAAGATGTCAAAATGGAGTTCATCTCGGAGGACTCGATCAAGGTCACCGCCAAGGGTAAGTCCAAGGTATTCATGTTTGCCGAGGCGGGATTCAGGGATGAACGGAAAGGAGATCTGCCCGATTCCCGATGGGCGTTTTTTAAGACGCTCGCCAAGTTGAATGGGGAACTGAGTTGGAAGTCTGGAATAACGGCAAATGAGAGAGGCCAGGCGAAGGCCGCGATCAAAGACATTCGCGCTCGCCTGAAAAGGCTGATGGGAATCGACGACGACCCCTTCTATCCGTACAAGGCCCGCCTCACGAATAAGCCGCCAAACAGTTACAAGACAAAATTCTCGTTGAGCTCCAAATCAGATTCTGAATCCGTCGAAAGGCCCGAGATAGAATAGGGCTGCGATCCAGCAATCCGTGAATTTTCGCGGCCGAAAATAATGGTCATACGGAAACTTGCCTGATTTCAGAAGCTCGGACGTAACATTATCGCTGGCAAGCACTTCCGCGAGATCTCACATTCTGCACAGGTCATTCCGCCCTGGTTTTTCCTGTTGAACCAGCTCCGCTCGTGAAATTTCCCCATTTAGGAGTGAAGGCTCGGCGACAAGGCATCGCGGACTGACGCCCTAACGGGCGATCTCTGTTCGATCCCCGCAGGCACCCCTCGCCGGGCCGGTCTGCGGGGATTTTTTGTTTTGCCAAGCAGGCAAGCGGAATGAAGAAACTGACACTGCGGGAGGTTGCCGCTCGGCTCGGGCTTGGAAACGACACCGACAAGGTCAGGGCGTGGATCAAGTCTGGCGAGTTAGTGGCAATCAACGTCGCGCGCAAAGCGAACGGCCGTCCTCGCTACCGGATCGACCCTATCGATCTGGCGGCCTTTGAGCAGAGACGCCGGGTCCGGCCGCAGGCAAGCGCTGTTCGACGGAGGCGGAAACGAACCAACGACAACGTCATCAATTTTTTTTGAACCCGCTGAACGTCCGGCCTGACGTGATGCGAGTCCAAGGCCGGGCCAGCTATGAAGGGAAGCATGAACTCCAAACCCGACGCTCAACGTCCAGTCAACGGAAACGGCACCGTAACGGGTGTAAAGGGTCGTAAGGCCCTAAGACAAGACTCCGGCAACAGCCCCGATACGCTGGTGTGGAATGACGCTTGGAGCGCCCGCACAAACTACCGACACCTCGGCCGGCGTCTCGCCGAATCGAACGATCTCTATCGCAATGGCGACGAAGGTCTCGGGCTCATTCAGGTCCTTCCTAGCGGACAGACTCGTTCCGTTCTGTGCGCGGCCGACCTGACCCCTCTAATTGCCGACCGGTTGGACGTTGTTGTGACAAAGAACGGCAGGCGCGCCGGCAACATGCCAACTGCTCAGCACCTGAATGCGGCCCTAAAGTCCGAAACGTTTTTGTCCTGTTTTCGACCCGTCGATCGAGTCGTCCGCGACCCCTACTACGGCCCCGATTTCTCGCTGGCTCAACCTGGGTATCAGGACGGTGGAGTGGGCGAGCGTGTCGTTTACGTTGGTCCTGCGCCCGAGGTCGCCAACTCGACTGAGACCATTCATCAGTTCCTCGATGCAATGGATTTCGAGTCCAACGCAGATCGAACCAACGCGGTCGGGGCGGCCCTGACGGTTCAACTTCGGAACTACTGGCAAGGTGAAAAACCCCTGATTTCGATTACGGCCGATAAGAGCTTTGCCGGAAAAGGCACGGTCGCCGACTTCATCAGCGGCTCCGGTTCCAAAGCAGAATTGCTGTACGAGGATCACGACTGGCCAATGCAATGCCAGTTGCAGCGGCAGGTGAAAGCCGACCCTGAAATCGGTCTCATCCAATTTGACAACATCCGGCTCGACAGCAGCGGAGGTCGATCGAAGTTCATTCGGTCGGCTTTCCTCGAGAGCGCGGTCACAAGCCGCGAGATCGTGCTCGCCTCACCAGGGGCCGGCGAGCCAATTCGCCTAGTAAACCGGTACGTCGTCATCATCACCACCAACGACGGATCGCTCAGTCCGGACCTTTTGAACCGCGCGCTGTCGATTCACCTATCCCCTAGGGGCGACGTCCACAGCCGCAAGTCGCCGATCGGCAATCCAAAGTATGAATTCTTGCCTGGCAACCGCGGCAGGATCGAGGCCGAACAGCGCGGAATGATCGAGCGATGGGATGAAGCTGGTCGTCCTCTCGACGTGACAATAACCCATCCGATGAGCGGCTGGGCCCAAACCGTGGGCGGGATCCTGAAAGTCAATGGTTTCGCCGACTTTCTCGCTAATCAGCGTGCTCGCCGCACGGCCGACGATCCGATTCGACGCGCGATCGCGATCCTGGCAGCAGAGTGTCCGGGGAAAGCGCGTCCCCCGCGAGAGTGGGCGGATGTGGCTGTTGAGCTTGGCTTGGCCAAGACACTCTTCTCATCCGCTGACAGAGACACAGATGCGGGTCGTGAGCGAGGGATTGGCCTCGTGCTGAGCCGCCATCTCGAAGAAACCTTTGAGGTCGAGATCGAAAAGCACGGGGAGCGCCTTCGGCTACATCTCCGACTTCAGGGAGGCTTTCGTCGCTGGCAAACGGGAAAAAATCCGCACACGCGATACGTGTTCAACGTGGTTGAACAGGAAGTCCTGCCGCTGGACGAGTGTGCGAATCGGGCGGGCATGGCCGCCACCTAGAAGTGAAGCAAGAAGGGATTCGATCATGACCACGGACTCGAGAATCGATCAGCTCGTACAACATGGCGCTACCCTCGCGATCGACACGGAGTACGACGGAGCCTCGACGCTTACCGTTCAAGTCGCCGCGCGTGATCACAAAGGGCGGCTGCGAGCTCAGATATACCACGCGCCGGACATTCCAATTCCGCCCGGCTTTCGTGCCGAGGAGCATTTAAGCGGGCTCGATCTCGATACCAGAATCAGATTTCGCCCTGCGAAAGTTCTGACTGCCCAGCTTTCTCCGGCGCAGATGCTTGCCGATCTCCTCGGTTTTCGTGATGTGACACCAGTGTCGCGGGAGGCGGGACTGAAGAGACTCACAGATCAGAAATCGCGCCCTACGAACGCTGAGTTGGACGAAAAAAAACAGCGATGGCGCGTTCCCGAAATTCGCGTCTGTTTGGTCGGACATTTCTTGCACGCCGATCTTGCTCGTTGTTTCGGGCGGCGGTTCTACGATGAGCTCTTTCGCCCGGTGGAAGTCCTGCCAAATATCGAGCTGTCGGGTCGGAAGCGGCTGAAGTTTGTGGCTCAGGGAAGAAATTTCGCCGATCACACCCCTATCGTCGAATTCTTTGAGACTCCTGACGGCAGTCTCTTCGCGATTCGGGTCGCCACAGTCGACACGGGGTTGCCCTTCTTGTCAGGAAGCCTGGAACACCTCAGCCAGACATTTCTTGGCATCGGAAAAGCGGACACCATGAGCAAGGACGAGAAGAAGGAGATGCGGAACGCGTTCCTGCGACGCCCGCACGAAGCGTTCGGCTATGCCCTGCGCGACGCAGTTTTAACTCTCATGCTCTACGAGGAGATGTTCAGACGCGATCGCGCCATGTACGAGGAGTTTGGGCTCGAGCCGCTCGGGCCGATGAAACCAACCCTTGGCAGCCGAGTGGCCGACTTTGTGTTCACTGCACTGCTGCAGTCCGTTTGCGACTCGAAACTGCTAAAGACCCCCCGCAACCTTAGACGACTCATGCAAGGAGGGGCAATTCACCGGTTCGGAAGCACAGCGGAAGGCAGTCACTTCGGCGAACAAACAGGCGCTATCCACGGTGCTCTGCGATACAGCCGCACGCCCATCGTATTCTGGCATGAGGCCCGGGGGTTGCTGCGGGACGTCGATCTGCGGGCCTGTTATCCCACAATTGCCGCGCGGATGAACGTCTATTTCGGCAAGCCCGTTCTGTTCGAACCGGGAAACCAGCGGATGTCGCTCCATGACGGAGTGGCCTTCGCGAGCCAGTACTCCAACGGCGACGGCTGGTTCATTCGAGCGTCCGGCAATTTATCGGCAATAGACAACGCGCTCGTGCCCTCGACCGTCGGGGCATTGACCTCTGACAACTTCCGAATGCGATCGCGAACGAGGTTAAAGTCCTCTGGCAACGATGCTGAAAACGCATCCGGTGAAACAAAGTTTCGTGCAAAGCTCTATTCTCGGCGAATCGAGTCGGGCGTCTTCACGGCGGCGACTTGGACAATGGTCAAGGCGTTGCCGGAACGAGCCCGACAAGAATACGGCGACCTTATCGTTGAATCGATCGTCTTTTACCCTAAGAAATTCGTTGCCGACTCCGGCGCGGAATACGATCGCCTTTGCGACGAACGTCGACGCGACGGCCTCCGTTGGACCCAGACCATCGACCTCGATCTGCTTCGACGGTTGGAGGAGCTTCAGCTGGACCACGAGGAGGTCGTGATAAAGTGTCCGGTGGGGGATTTGGTCAAAAAGTTCGCCCAATCCCGACAAAAGGCCCGAGACGAATGCGGCCGAGGCAGCGGAGCAGAGATGGCGTGGAAATTCACCTCCAACGCCGTGTTCGGCATTCTCGGAAGCAGCGACCTGGTTACCGGCAATTGTGTCGCAGCCAATGTGATCACTGCCCACGGTCGCGCGGTTGCATTTGCGATGTTCCAATCGCTCAACGGCCTGCAGCTCGCGACCGACGGCTGCACGTATCGCTTGGATCGGATCCCGCGGTGCACTCTAGCTGAATGCCTAGCGGTGATGCCCGACTATCTCCTCAGGCACGCGGACGTTTCCTCCGGGATCCCGTTCTACGATCCTTCAGAGATCCCTCAAACCGACGTTGCGTTCAATCATTGGTTCGTTCGCCACGCCGCGCATTTTTTCGGAATTGACGACAGCGATGTTCGCCAAGTGTTGGTGCATCAGCTCGAGCACAAGCACGTCCCCGGACGAAACACGGCAGCATTTGACGCGCTCCTTTGCGACGGCGGCTCGAATTGCCTGAAGCTGATTGAGACGGACGACGAATGGGACATCTACGACATCAAGATGCAGGGCTACGGAGACGCGAGCAAGAAGATCCTGGCAAATGTGCTTCTGCCGAGCTACGCCAGCGACCGGATGCGGGAACTTACACCGATCACAGCCGACCGAAACTTGCTGAAGCTGAAGCCCGCAAAGAGCGCGGCCAAGCGGGTTCTAACAGACTGTGATGCGGATGAGGTCTTTTTGCCCATGGGCCTCGAGCAGGAGTCGATCAAAGCCTACAAGGTGCTCAAGCCTTCGGCCTTCGTCTTCCAAACCCCGAAGCAGGAAGCCGCAATCCTGCGTCAGCTAGACCGCCTTCATCAACAGACCGGGTGCGGCCTCGACCTGCTTGCTCTCAGGCGGTGTCACGGCGAGCGCGCTGCGGGCTCGTTAACCGCAGCGGCTCGCGAGCTCTACGACTACATCAGGGGCGGCGGCAGGGACCTAGTGAAGAAATTCAACCTCCGCGTCCAGCGGTTGTCACCGAGGATCAGGCAAAAAGTCGAGAAAAGACACGAGGAACGGCAACGACTCCAGCGCAGTGCCGCTCGGCGTCTCGCAAAGCAAATCGTCGTCTCGAAACAAGCAAAGTCGAAGCCCCTAACCGGAATCCTAATTCGGCGAAGCGATGTGGCGAAGCGGCGCTCTCTCATGCGCGCGGATTGAAGGCACCTGACGCGCGGGAGCGGCGCACAGAACGGGCGAATCAAATGAATCAGAAGCCAAAAGCAGCAGAGACCGCAACCTCTACCGGTTCGAAGCTGACCTGCCCCCCTTAACCGAGTCCAGGTGCTGAGTGATAAACTTCGGCATTCTGGACCTTTTGAGGAGGAGGGCACGATGCCTGGGAAGCGATACGGAGCGGAGCAAATCATTCCGAAGCTACGGGAAGCCGAG
>DASPSM010000320.1:0-3920 GCA_035623955.1 Planctomycetaceae bacterium | reverse complement strand
CGCTGCGGATGTTGTGCAACTCCCATTGGCTGTCGAGGCCGTCGCCCGTGTACGTCAGGGTCTTGGCGTAGGCCGGGCTCGAATTCTCGACTTTCGCCAGGGGCTGGTAGTAGCAGCTTTCGTTCGAGCAGCAGCGGTCGGATTTCTGGAGGGCGCGGGTCTCGATCGCGGCGAGATTGCCCGCCTTGAAGACGCCTTTGCCGGCCAGATGGTCGTTGGTGAGCGACAGCGGAACCGACTTCACCGTCTGCACACTGCCGATCACTGCGTTGGCGGAGTGCTGAACGAAATCGATCAGCGCTTCCCGCTGCTGTTTGTTCGCTTTCTGGTCGACCAGGATCACAGACTTGATTTCGCCGGCGGCCATCGGGAAGACACCGTCTTCGCCGAGCGTGCTTTCCGCATTCAGGACGATGGCGACTCCCAGGCCGCAAAGCCGCACGCCCTTCCACTGGCCGTCGTCGACCTTCCACGCCATCACCGCTTCGCGGCCGGCCAGGCCCGCCTGTGAGTTGGCGAAGCAGGGGCCGGTGTAAACGTCGCACGACCGGGCTTCGAGATATTCGCCCGAAATCTCGGCCGCGCGAACCGGCGGACAGACCAGAAGCAGGGCGAAACAAGCGGCCAACAAGGCGAGGCGGCTCATAGGACGTCCTTTTGCAGATTCAGGTCGGCGGCGGAACGATCAATTGATTTTTGCTACCGCCCGAGAGAGGGTCAAGGACTTGACCCACCCTACGAAAAACTCAGCGGGACTCGTAACAGCTCCGCGATGATTCGCGGCAGGGCTCGTCGGCGCACAGGCCGCCGTCCGGGCCGTAGATTCTTTGCGTCCGCGTGCACCAGAAATGGCCGTCGCCGACGATGTGTTCGTCCTCCGGCAAGCCGGCGTTCACCGCCATTCCTTTCGAGAGGAGGAATCGGCAGCGCTGGCCGACGTGAATGACCTTGAGGGCGTCCGCTAAGGCGTTTGGATTCGGGAGTGCGTCGCTCATCGGTCAGTTTCCTCCCATTGGCCGACAGCCCGCAGCAGCGCGCGTTTGACGGCGGCGCGGGCCATCGGAATTTTGTACTCGTTGTCCGACAGAGGCGTCGCCCCTTCAATGGCCGCGTCGCCGGCGGCCTCGGCGGTCTCTTCGTTAATCGCCTGGCCCGCGAGCAACCGGCTCGCCGTGGCTGCGATCCAGGGAACCGGAGCGACGTGCCCCAGCACGATCCGCGCTTCGCGGACGAATCCTGCCTCCAACTCGAGGCAAACCGACGCGGCGGCCTGGGGCCAATCGAGCCCGCGGAGTTGCAGCACTTCGTACGAGGCGCTTTGCGTCAATCCCAGGGCGGGCAGCCAGACATGCGAAATCAATTGCCCCGGCTTGAGGACAGTGACGCCCTGCGTCGCGACTTTGGGGGTCACGTAGAAATTGGCCAGCGGCATCCATTCCTCGTGCGTCGGCTGCGGTCCGATCAAGCGGACCCGTGCGCGCCACGCGACGAGTGCCGGGGCAAACCGCGACGCGCTGACGAATTTCGCCGGCCCGCGGTTTCCGAAAATCGCGTGGTAACGATTGTCCCCCGCCTCGACGAGCGACTTGCCGTCGCAAAAGCCGAGCAGCCCGTACCCGTTGCGGAAGTACCAGCAGTTGGGCAGATGGCACAGGTCCCCGCCCAGCGTGCCGCGCGATTGAATCTGAATCGCGTGGACCGCGCCGATCACCTGCTGCAGCGACGAGTAGGGCGCCAAAAGGGGACTGTCGGCCATCTCCTCGAGCGTCGTCAGCGCTCCGATGAGCACGCCATCGGCGACGGCGCGGACGCCGGACATCGTCTTGACGTGCTTCAAGTCGACGACGCGCCGGGGGGAGACGAGCCCGCGCTGCAGCAACGAGACCAGATCGGTTCCGCCGGCCAGGACGGCCGAGTCGGCCCCTTTGCCGGGCAGATCGGCATCGTTCAACAGCTCGATCGCCTCGGTTTCGCTGCGAGGACTCGCGTATTCAAACGAGTTCATGCTTTGGCTCCCTTCAGCGCCTCGAGCACTCGCTTCGGAGTCAGCGGCAGCACGGGGACGCGGACGCCGATTGCGTTGGCGACGGCGTTCGAGATCGCGGCCCCGGTGGAAATCACCGGCGGCTCGCCCAGGCCGACGACTCCCTTCTTGTATTGCTCGTCGGGCTCGTAGAACTCGGCAATCAGCTCGCCGATGTCGCCGATCCGCGGCAGCTTGTAGTTTTCGAGATCGGCATTGATGTAGCGGCCCGTGGCCTTGTCGATGATTCGCTCTTCCGACAGCGAATAGGAAATGCCCATGATCAGCCCGCCCAGCACCTGGCTCTCGGCCGTCTGCCGGTCGATGATCGTTCCGCAGTCCTGCACGCAGAGCATTTTGTTCATTCGCACGACGCCCGTTTCGACGTCGACCGAGACGTCGGCCATCTGGATGCCGCCGACGCCTTGGCTGGTGAGACCATCGTTCTTTCTGCCACGGCTCTGGGTTTCGAGGGGCGCCGCGCCCAACAGGCCGCACGCCTGTTGCCACGAGCAGACGACCTTGTCGCCGGCATAGATCTTCTCGTTCTTGGCTGAGAGGCTGCCGGCGTCGACTTTGTGGCGCTTGGCAACCAGGTCAAGGATCTTCCAGAGGGCCTCGAGCCCGGCCCGGCGAACCGGCCCGCTCACGCCGCCGATCGTCGTGCTGCCGCCGGAACCCCCGGCATTCGGATACTTGCTCGACCCGATGTGGACCTTGACCGACGACAGCGGGATGCCGAACGTCTCAGCGAGGATCACCGCGATGCACGTGCGGGTGCCGGTCCCCAGGTCCTGAGTCGCGGATGTCGACTCGACCGTGCCATCGGGATTGACGCGCAGAGCGACGGCAGTGGCGTTGGCGCCGCCGCCCCAAGTGTGCAGGGCCAGGCCGAGACCCTGGCGCGTGCCGTTCTTCACATCGCCCTTGCCGTTGGGATGCCAGCGCGCCTTCCAGTCCATGATTTTGGCGCCGATTTCGAGTTCGTCGGCATACAGCTCGGGACGCAGCGTGAGCTTCAAGTTTTTCTTGAAGAACTCGAGACTATCCATCCCCATTTTGGCGGCCAGATCGTCGAAGGCCGTCAGCGTCAGCGCTGCGGCCTGTGGATGATCGGGCGCCCGCCAGGCTTGAAACGGCCCCGTGTCCGTGACGATGCCCGTTCTTTTCCGTCGATAGTTCTTGATCTTCGTGAAAACGTACGGAACGACTCCGGAATCGATCGTGCCGCCTTGCGGCCCGTTGGTTCCCCAATGGTGGCTTTCCCAACAGGTGACGTTCCCCTTCTCGTCGGCGCCGACGGTGATTTCGGCGAACGCCGAGGGGCGCGTGCCGGGCGTCTTGAGCTCGGTCGCCCGGTCGAGCACCAGGCGGATCGGCCGTCCCGCCTTTTGCGCCATCACCGCGCACACGAGACCCCATTCGCCGGCGGAGAACTTCGACCCGAACCCGCCCCCGATGTAGTTGCAGATCGCAGTGACATTGGCCGCGTCGACCCCCGCGGCCGAAGCGAGCTGCCCAGGAATGCCGGAAGTCCACTGCGTCGAGACGTGGGCCAGCAGGTTCTCTTTGTCTTTCCATTCGCAGTGCGAGCCGTGCGGCTCCATGCACATGTGCGAAATAACGGGGATGCCGTAAAAACCGGTGTGCTTATGGGCGGCCGCCGTGAGGGCCGCGTCGAAGTCCTTCGTTTCGCGCTTGCCCAGCGACTTGGCGCGTTTGGCCTTTTCGGCGGCTGCGACGTCGCGGTCGTCGACGTACGTGTCGAGAGTCTCGTACTCGATCTCGATCGCCTTCACGCCTTCCATCGCCTGTTCGATCCGCTCGGCAGCGACAGCCGCGATCATATCGCCGTCCCAATGCACTTCCGAATCGACGTCTTTGATGATGTGCACCA
>DASPSM010000317.1:0-6652 GCA_035623955.1 Planctomycetaceae bacterium | reverse complement strand
CCTGATCGATGTGGGGGACCAGGTGCTGCTTGAGAGAGGTGAAGTTGTTCTGGTGCGTGTCCCAGCCGCTGTCGGTGAGCGTCACGAAGCGAACGCCCGCTTCGATCAGCCGGCGTGCCAAAAGGCAGCTCTGGCCAAATCGCGTGCGGCCATAGCGGTCCCGCAGCTTCGGATCCTCGGCCTGAATCTCGAAGGCCCGCCTGGTCTCCGGAGCCGTGATCATGTTGAGAGCCGTCTTATAGTGTTCGTCGAGGGCGTGATACGCGGCCGGCTGTAGTTCAGAGTGGCGCTCGAGCGTGTCGATCGCCCCCAGCATGCGGCGACGAATGCTCAAGCGCTGCGACGAGATGCCGGCCGGCGGCGTGATATCGCGGACGTGCAATTCCTTCGTGTTCGGATCGGCCAGCATCTGAAACGGGTTGTATTGCAGTCCGAGGATGCCCGCGGTCCCGCCATTAAAGTGGTGGTCCATGTAGTCGCCGAGCTGCACGAAGGGAGGCAGCGCGCTGCGGAACCCTTTCTCGTGGCTCAGGACCGAGCCGTAGCACGGATAGGTGACCGCCTGATTGAACTGCCGGCCCGACATCATCCAGGCCTCGGCCATTCCATGCCCGCCGTTTTTCGGATTCCAGCCGCGCAGGACGGCGAACCGCTTGAGACCGGCGGCCATGTTCGGACAGATCTCGGAAAACTGCACGCCGGGGACGGCCGTATTGATCGCACCGAACTCGCCCCGCACGCTCACTGGCGCGTTCGGCTTGGGATCGAGGGTGTCGTGATGGCTGGTGCCGCCGTGCGTCCAAATCAAAATGCAGTTGACGTCTCGCGAGGTCGTCGCCGCTCGGGCTTTGGCCCGCAAAAAGGCGGGCAGCGACATTCCCACGCCAGCGAGGGCCCCCACCCGCAGAAAGCTTCGCCGCGAGACCCCTTCGCACGTCCGTGCGGAACCGCAAAGCAAGTCGAGCATTGACCGTCTCCGAGGTGGGACGAAAGGCAGCGGTCGAGGCAGGTGGCGGGCAGGCAGGACCGATTCGACCGCGGGCGTTCGCCGCGACGGACAATCGGCAACATCGTGCAACTCATTCTATCAACCCAAACGGACGAATCAACGGACTCCGATCCGAGCGGCCTCGGCGAGGACGTAAGTCGTTTTGGGCCTTATGCTGGAATCGGCGAAACAAAGCGATCATAATCAAAGGTGTTGATCCCACCGATATAACTGGTAATCCGCCCGCCTCAGAGTTGCCCGCCTCCCCGGAACGACAGTTCTTCCCGCCTTGACCGGCCGCCCAATCGGAGCCCCTCCGATGAAACCGGCGAATCCGTCGCGATCGTTTGCGTTTCTTAAGATGACGCTCAGCGTCGCGTTGGTCGCATCGCTGTCTTCAGTTGCGCTCGGCACCGAAGCGCCACGACGATTCGTCGTCGAACCGGATCGGGTCGAGCTGGTCGGCAATTTCGCGCGGGCCCAGCTGCTGGCCACGACGGCCGATCCGTCGGGAATGTCCACGCAACGGTCCGCGGACCTGACAACGCAGGCGACTTTCGTTTCCTCAGATGCCAAGGTCGTCCGCGTCGATTCGCATGGGGCGATCTACGCCGTCGGCAATGGCACGGCCGAGATCGTGGTCACGGTTAAATCGTCCGGCGGCGTGCCGGCAGTCCGTGTGCCTGTGACGGTGAAGGAAGTCACCACCTCGCCCACGGTCAGCTATTCGCGCGACGTGGTCCCGGTCATCAGCAAGGCGGGCTGCAACATGGGAGCCTGCCACGCGTCGCAATACGGCAAGGCGGGTTTCAAGCTGTCAGTGTTCGGTTATGAACCGAGCCAGGATTACGCGGCCATCGTCCGTGACCAGTCCGAGCGACGAGTCAATTTTCTTGAGCCGGAACAGAGCCTGATCTTAAAAAAGCCGACCCTGCAGATTCCGCACGGCGGCGGGCGGCGGATGAAGCTCGGCTCGACGGAGTATCGGACCCTGGTGGCCTGGATCGCGTCGGGCGCCCCCGGTCCCGGCCAGTCTGACCCCCAGGTGACGCGAATCGTCGCTTCGCCGGTCAGCCGGATTTCGACCCCCCGAGCCAAACAGCAGCTGCGTGTCGAGGCCTATTGCAGCGACGGTACCAGCCGCGACGTCACCGCGCTGGCTAAGTTCGATTCGATGGACGAAGGCGTTTTGAGCGTCACGCGCGACGGGCTCGTGACGATCAACGGCAAGGGGCAGGCGCCGGTCCTCGTGCGTTACGAAGGTCAGGCGGCGACGTGCTTGTTCATGGTCCCTTATGCCGCGCATGTCGCACTGGCTGGCTGGAAGAATCAAAACTTCGTTGACGAGTTGGCGTCGGCCAGGTTTCGCGAGCTGGGGATCGAGCCCTCCGGTTTGTGCAGTGACGGCGCCTTTCTCCGCCGCGCGTATTTCGACACGATTGGCACACAGCCGACGCTGGCGGAAGCGCGCGCGTTTCTGTCGTCGAAGGATCCCAGCAAGCGCGCTCGCCTCGTCGACAGCCTGCTGGGTCTCACCGGCGATCCGCAGCTCGACGTGCACAACGATGCTTACGCCGCCTGGTGGACGCTCAAGTGGTCCGACCTGATCCGCAACCAGAGCAACGACCTGGGCGAGCAGGGAATGTGGGCGTTTCACAACTGGCTCAGCGAATCGTTTCGCGCGAACAAGCCGTACGACCGATTCGTCAAGGAGCTGGTTACCGCCAAGGGTTCGATTTACAGCGTCGGGCCGGCGAACTATTTCCGCGTGAACGCCAACCCGCAGGACTGTGCCGAGTCGACGGCGCAGCTCTTTCTGGGCGTGCGGCTCGCCTGTGCCAAGTGCCACCATCATCCGTACGAGAAATACGGCCAGGACGACTACTACTCGTTTGCCTCGTTCTTCGCCCGCGTGAGCATTAAACCGAGCCAGGAATTCGGCCTGTTCGGCGGCGAATCGGTGGTGATGGTCCGCGCGGGGGGCGAAGTGAACAACCCGCGAACGGGGCGCCTGCTCAAGCCGAAACCGCTCGACGCGGCGACCGTCGACGATCCCCTCGATCGCCGGGCCGCGCTGGCTCGCTGGCTGACTTCGCCCAATAACCAGTATTTCGCGAAGGCCGTCGTCAACCGCTACGTCTCGTATCTCTTGGGGCACGGCCTGGTCGATCCGGTCGACGATCTGCGGGCGACCAATCCGCCGAGCAATCCGGAACTGATGGACGCGCTGGCGAAGCACTTCGCCGACAGCGGTTTCGATCTGAAGCAACTGCTGCGCGTGTTGATGACGTCGCGACTCTATCAGCTCGATTCGCAGCCGACGGCCGCCAACGACGCCGACCGGCGATTTTACAGCCACTTCAACGTCAAGCGGCTCTCGGCCGAGGCTCTGCTCGACGCGGTCGACGAGGCGACCGGCGTTCCCACCAAATTCACCAGCCTGCCGCTGGGCACGCGGGCCATCGAGCTGCCCGACGCCGAGTACCAGGATTATTTCTTGAAGACGTTCGGCAAGCCGGTTCGCGCCAGCGTCTGCGAATGCGAGCGGACCGCCGACGAGAACCTTTCGCAGGCGCTGCACACACTCAACGGCGACACCGTGACGGGAAAGATCGGCGCGGCCGGAGGACGGATTGCCCGGCTGACGGCCGCCAAGATCAGCCCGGACAAAGCCGTCGAGGAAATTTATCTCGCCACGGTGTCGCGCTATCCGACCGAGGCCGAGCGCCAGAACGTGGCCCGCTTCCTGAAAGAAAGCAATAGCCCGAAAGAATGCTATGAAGACTTGCAGTGGGCTCTGATCAACTCCAAGGAGTTTTTGTTCGTTCACTGAGCCGCATCGGTGCACCGAAAGGTGATTGGGTCGCCGGGGCCGAGCGCAGCGGCCCCCGAATCGAATCCTGGAGGCGCACCGGCGCGGTTCGGCGCCGGCCGACCAACGCTGGTCCGAAAGGTCCGGAATGACGCGAGGAATCGCCCTGTTTGTGGTCGCACCGCTTCTGGCCGCGGCGACCGCTTTGCCCGCTCTCGGAGCCGGCACGTCGTATCCGATGGTCATGAGCCTGCGGCCCGTGGCCATCCAGGCGGGGACGACGGCCGAAATGACCGTGCACTCGCGCTACACCATGGAAGGCTCTTATCGTGTTTTGATCAGCGGCTCGGGAGTGACCGGGCAGATCGTCGACGATGCGTCGTCAAAAGCCCCGGCGGCCACAGCACAAAACGCGTCTTCGATCAAAGGCGCTCCAGCCAAGAGCGCTCTGCTGGCGAAAAAGTCCACTCCGGCCGACAAGACCAGCGGTTCGGCCTCGAAGCAGGCGGTGGTGGACAAGACAGCCAAGAAATCGGCGACCGTCCAGAAGGTCTCTGCCACGAAGAAGTCCGCGGCAACTCGCTCGGCAGCCCGTCGGCAAAAACGGGCGGCCGCCGAGTCTCTGACGGTTCGCTTTCACGCCGATGCGGACGCCTTGCTGGGCGTGCGAGATTTTCGCATCGCGTCTCCGCACGGGGCGAGCACTGTCGGCCAGTTGGTCGTCGTGCAGGATCCGGTCGTGGCCGAGACCGATGGCGACAACAACTCGATCGAGACGGCCCAGCCAATTCCGATTCCTTCGGCCGTCTGCGGGGCCATCGATCGGAGCGAGGACCGCGATTTCTACAAGTTTCACGTCGAGGCGGGGCGCTCGCTCGTGTTCCGCGTCCGCGGCATGCTGCTCGAAGACCGCATCCACGATTTGCAGAACCACCTCGACCCGATCATCACGCTTCGCGGTCCCAACGGCGCCACAATTGCCGTCGCCGACAACGACATTGCCGGCGATCCGCTCCTCTGCCAGCGGTTTGACCGCACGGGGGACTACACGCTCGAGATTCGCGACGTGCGCTACAAGGGAGACCGCGACTGGGTCTATTGCATCGAGATCAGTGATCGGCCCTTCGTCCGGACGGTTTTTCCGCTGGGCGTTGCTGCCGGCAAGACGACCGCGTTTACTCCCGTCGGCTATCAGCTCCCGCCGGACGGCTCCTTTAAATGGTCTGTGCCGGCCGACTGGTCGCCCGGTCTGCATGCCATGCAATTGCCGATCGGCGGACGGCGCGCAAACCCGACTGAGATCGTCGTCAGCGATGTGCCGGTGGTCAGCGAGGCAGCCGGCTCGCACGCGACGGTGGAAACGGCTCAACGGGTGACTGCGCCTGTCGGGATTAACGGGCGTCTGCTCAAGGAAGGCGAGAGCGACGTCTTCTCTTTCCAGGCCAAGCGCGGCCAGGCTTTGAGTTTCGAGGTCTTTTCGCGCCGGGCCGGTTCGCCGCTCGATTCGGCGATTCGGATTCTCGATTCCCACAGCCGGACGTTGCTCGAAGGGGACGACTCGGCGGAAGAGGGCCGGATGTCGGCCGACGCGTCGATCGAGGGCTGGAGCCCGCCGGCCGACGGCACCTACGCGATCGAAATCCGCGACCTTTTGCAGCGCGGCGGGCCCGAGTTCGTCTATTTCCTGAAGATCACCCGCGCCCAGCCGCGATTTGAGCTCACGCTCGATACCGACAAGACCGAGCTTTCGCCCGGCACGAGCGGCGTCATTTTCGTCAGGTCGGTGCGCCGAAACGGCTTCGACGGCGACATTTCACTCTCAATCGACGGCCTGCCGCCGGGAGTCACCCCCTTTTGCGGGCGCGTGCCGGCCGGCCAGCGCGACGGCTGCCTGATCCTGACGACTGCTCCGACTGCCAAACCGTCGATTGCCAACATCGTCGTTCGCGGCACCGCGACGCAAAAGCGGCCCGACGGCACCACCGCGACGCTGACGGACGTCGCCTTGCCGATGGAAGAGATTTACGTTCCCGGCGGCGGGCGAGGTCACATGCCGGTCGAAGCACACGCCGTGGCGGTGGGAGAGCTGGGTGATTTGCGCTCGGTCAAGCTCAGCACCGATTCGATCACGCTCAAGCCGGGCGCGACAGCTCGAGTCGACGTCACGATCGAACGGGCCCCGGGATTCACCGACAACGTGATGCTCGACCCGAAGTTCAACCACCTGGGCCAGATCTTCGGCGACACGCTGCCGCCGGGCGTCGACGTCGACACCAACGCCAGCAAAACGCTGCTCAACGGCACCGAGACGCGCGGTTATTTGACGTTCCGCGCCACCCCGGCGGCTCAACCGGCGGAACGGTGGGCCGTCTCGATCATGGCCAACGTCTCGATCAACTTCGTGATGAAGGCGACCTATAGCAGCCAGCCGCTGTTTGTGACCGTGACGAAGTAGCCTGTCACAATGCGACGCCGATTTGCGGTCCGCCGGCGCGTACGATCGAGTAATTGCCCACCGATTCGGTCGAAATCTGGGCGAACCAGCGCGGCAGGTTTTCTGCGTACCAATCGGTGCGCTTGGTCACGAACAGTGCCGTGCCAGTGCCATTGAGCGCTCGCGCGGCGCTTTGCGCAAAAATTTCGGCGATCCGGAAATTCGAGTAGTAGGGCGGATTGGCCAATACCAGGTCGAACGCTTCATTGGGTGCCTCGTACTCTTTGTGCGACTCCGCGGTGCCCAACCGCACTTCGAGATTTGTCAGCCCGTTCAATTGAGCGCCGCGCGCGGTGCACTCGACGGCCCGCGGGTTGGAATCGATGGCCAGCACGTGCACGTCGGGCGCGCGGAGGGC
>DASPSM010000487.1:0-4957 GCA_035623955.1 Planctomycetaceae bacterium | reverse complement strand
TTGGAAAGTTCGCCGATCCACCCGGTCCAGTTGTTTGTGATGGTCATGAACGCGCCGTGGAGCAACACCACCGGCTCGCCGCTTCCGTGGACCTCGTAGTACATTTTGAGGCCGTTGATGTTTGCTGCGCTGATGTGACTGCGGACACGAATATCGTCAGGAGAAAAGCGATTGCCTTCATGTTTGATTCCTCGACACGTGCATGGGCGACTGTCTCCTCAAGTTAGTCGAACGGCGCTCCTCGCAATCGACGGCTCAAGCGGATTTTTTCGCGAGTGCCCGCCAGGAACGCCCGATCCCATTGCCTCGACTGTTTTTCTCGCATCGTTCCCTCGTGCCCAAGCTCTGTTTGGGCACGCGCTTTCCGGAAGCTCCGCTTCCCGTGCCGTTGTCCAGTCCGATGTCGCGCCCGATTCGAGCGAAGCGGAGCTTCGCTGAGGCGGGATCCCAAGGAGACCTTGGGATCCAGGGGAAAATTTCTTTGGATGATTTGTCGAATTCCAGACCAGCCGTTCGACTAGAGGGTGAAGGCAGGGCAATCGGTACGCCTGAAGACTGTTACATTCAAGGCGGCATCCTGAGCCACCCTTCGGGAAACCTGTGCGGAGGTGTGAGGGAATGGGCAAGCTCGTATTCGGAATGATGCAATCGCTCGACGGCTATGTCGCTGGGGTCGGGGGCGGGCCTGGATCGGAAGGCTACGTGGCGGCCTTCGCAAAAGGGCTGGAATTGCCGCCGCCCGGTGTTTCGCTCGCTCGTCATTTCAACGATCACGTCCGCGGCCTGGCCGGCACTTTGTACGGTCGTCGGATTTACGAAGTGATGCGTTACTGGGATGAGGATCAGCCGGATTGGGACGCGGGCGATCGCGACTTCGCGGCAGCGTGGCGGGCAAAGCCCAAATGGGTCGTGTCACGCTCGCTCAAGTCGGTTGGCCCGAATGCGACGCTCGTGGCTGGCGACGTCGAAGCGTTCGTGCGCCGGCTGAAGACGGAAGTCGAGGGCGAAATCGACGTCGCCGGGCCCGATCTCGCGGGGCACCTCACCGACCTCGGTCTCATCGACGAGTATCGTCTTTACTTCCGCCCGTTTGTGCTTGGTCGCGGCAAGCCGTACTTCGCCGGTGCCAGGCCGCCGCTGCGACTGATCGCCGCCGATCCCGTCGGCGAGGATACGGTTCTGCTGACGTACGTCCCGATTTAATCTCGGCGGCACCGAACGTGCCGACTTGATCGCAGCGGGACGGAAGGTCCCGACTTGATCACGCTCTCCCGCCGGCCCAGTGCAGTCGGCCTCGCTGTTACAGTAAAACACCAACCGAGAAGAATGGACATGCGCTTCATCAGCGTCAATACGCTCAATCCAACGAATCGCCTGCCGACAGAAGCCGAGATCGCGTCGATGCAAAAGTTCATCGTCGAGGGCATGAAGGCGGGGTGGCTGATCGAATGCGAGGGCGTGACCTTTGGCACCACAGGCGTCCGCGTGCACAGAGCTGCCGACGGCAAGGTCACGGTCAGCGACGGCCCTTTCGCCGAGACGAAAGAGATCCTCGGCGGCTACGCCCTCCTCAACGCCGCGAGCAAGGCAGAAGCCGTTCAGCACACGCGCCGTTTCCTCGAGCACATCGGCGAGGAAACCTCGGACGGAACCTGGGAGGGAACCTGGGAGATCTACCAGCTTTACGAGATGCCGACGGAGGAAGGACAGTAGTTTTTCGGAACCAGATGTCAGAGGAAGTTCCACCGGGCGAACTCATCTTGAACGGATGAGTCCATCCTGGGAAAATAAGTAGAAGAGATGCAGCGGAGACCCGTAAAGGGTCACAAGTCGCTTAACGCGAGCCATTGCCACGATCGAGGGCGATGGCTCTTGTCCTTTCGAAGCCTCTCTTGTGAGGCCCGGCCCGGCGCGCTTTCAGGCGTCGACCGAGTTGCGATCGCGGTGCGCCTCGGGTCGGCGACACGGGACGGGACGCGACACGGGACGGGACGGGGCACGGGACGGGACGGGGCACGGGGACGGGACACGAAGGACGACCGGACAGAATCCGAAAAGGCAGGATTTAACCACCAAGTCACCAAGGACACCAAGGAAGAATCAGATCTTTTGACTGCTCCTTGACTTGGTGCTCTTGGTGCCTTGGTGGTTCAACTTCTGAATCGAACGAAGGCTGGACAGGAGTCGATCGATTTTCTGGCTGGTGGGGACGAGATCCCCGCCGGGGATGAAAGAATGATCCCTGCCGGGGTGGGGATCCTTTTTCACTAAGGAAAAGAAGGATCCCCGGCACGCCCCAGTGGGCTACCGGATGCACAGGGACTGGGACGGGACAACATGTAGGTCCCGACTGCCGGGCGGGACCTCGCATCCGACAACAAGTCCCGCTCGGCAAGCGGGACCTACCCGGGGCGGGACACGCGCCGGCTCACATCGGCGAGTCCATGGTCCAAGGTCGGCCCTGGACCTCGGAGTCACTGACCTTGGACTTTGGACCTTGGACTGAGGATCCGACTCCTATAAATGAGTTCGCCGGGCGCTTTCTGCTCCCGGCGAACCCTTGGAACCAGCCGAAAAACTGGCTTCGTGCTCTCCCGGCTGGTTCTCCCGCCCCTACCGCGAGAACGTCAGGCCCGGATCGTTGGCTTCGGCGTCGATCATTCGGAATTTGAAGCCGTTGCCGGTGCGTGCCAGCGTGCCGTCCATCGATTCGCCGTCTGCGCGGGTCAGAACCAGCGACTTGTCGCCGAGCACGTACTTTCCGGAGAAGTTTTGCGCTTTGCCGTTGGCGGTGAACTTCCAGGCGAAGGTTTTGTCGCCGCGAAGCGTCAGCTCGATCTCGACCCCCTTGGCCGGACTGGCCTTGAAGGTGCCCGTCAGGGGAGACGCCTCGACGATTGGCGCGGCAGCGACAGCCGCCTCGGCGACCGGCGCGGTGGTGACTGGCGCGGTGGTGACCGGCGCTGTAGTGACTGGGGCAGCCTGAGGCTTGACCGAAGGGATCTCGATCGGAGTCGAGTCGGCTTCGTCGGCATTCGTTTCGGCTGGGGTCGACGCCGGCGGCGTCGGCACTGATTTAATCTCGGCTGGTTTAGTCTCGGCAGTTTTGGTCTCCGCCGATTTCGTCTCGGCCAGTTTTACCGGAACGACTTCCGTCGCCGCCGTCTCGGTCGCCGCAGTTTCGGCCGGTGTCGTCTTGACCGTCGACTCGCTCATGAGCCCGCTCAGGATGTTGGCGGCCAGCTTGTCTTTCGGCTCCAGCTCGACGACCTGCGCGATTTGACGCTGCGCGGCCTCGGCGTGATTGAGCATGAAGTAGTGGTAGCCGAGCAGGAACCGCACGTTCGCTTCCGACGGGTGTTCGCTCACGTAGTGCTCGAGCTGCCGCAGTTGCTCGGTGTAAACCTCCGGCGAGGCGTACAAGGTCTGCAAGGTGTCCCAAGTCCAGCCCGGACCGGCTTCCAGAACGGCGTGAGCCACGCTGGCCGCCTTGCAATAGTCCTTTTTGGCGAACAGCACGAGGGAGTGAAACTCGTGGACGTCCTGGCTGTGGGGTGACTGCAGCGCGGCGGCCGAGATCGCCTTCAGAGCCGAGTCCAAATCGCCTTGGGCGAAGGCGTCACGGGCGGCGGCGAAGAGGTCGGAAGGATCGCCGTCGGCGGCGTTATTCGACTGGCTGGCGATCGGCACCGAGTAATCGATTCCGTCGACGACAGTTCCGGCACAATCACAATACGGGTTGTAGTAGGCGACGACCGGAATCGGCTCGTACCAGCACCAGCCGTAGCAGTAAGGAGAGTCCCAGCAGCCCCAGCCCCATCCGAAGTCCCAAGGTCCCCAGAATTTGCCCCAGCCGCCGTACTTCTTCCAGAACGGTCCGCTTGGGCCTTTCTTGGTCAGTTTTTGAAACTGGAATTTGTTGCCGAAGTTGCTCTTAAAGTTTCCGACGCGCGAAGTCGTGTTGGCCTTGGTGAAGTTGTTGAAGTGATTGGCGCCGTTAAAGCTCTGCGTGAAGTTGGTCTGCGTCGGGCGAACGAAGTTGTTCGTGGTGTAATGGCCATTGGACCGGCCCATCCCGCTTGGATGACCTCCGCCGGAGCCGCGGGCCCAGGCGCTGCCGGCCTGAGTCGACACCAACAGAGAAAGGCTGCAGGCAGCAGCCGCCATCTTCAGCACAGTGTTATTCGACACGATGTTCGCGAGGCTGAGGTTCATCGTATTTCTCCCGATGGCCGAGGGATCGTGTTTGAATTGAGAAGCTTGTGACCGTCTGCCTCTCGAAGCGAAGAGCGCACGGGAGTGTTACGGAAGAAAGCCCGGAATTCCGCCCCCCGATCGGGGCCCGCCCGGACGGATCGCTCTAACTCTTTGACCGGCAGCGGGAAACGGCGACAGGCTGAAGTTCGGATTCAACCCATCTGCGCGGCAGCCGGTGCCTTTACGGCAGTTCACGCGGCATCGTGCGGCCCTCGTAGCGGTCTGCAAAAAATCGCGCGTGGAGCGCTCACAACTAAATGGCGGCTGCCGACGGAATCTGCAGACTTTCGCCGCACCGAATATTCGTCGCAGCGCGGGAAAACGCGATCTCAGCCGCCGGCAAAATTCAGGCGAGTAAAAAGGTCGCTGTAACAAATCGGCGGCCGGTTCGCTTGGCAAGGTGTGGAACGACAAACGGAACCCGGCAGTCGAGCTGGGAACACCGAAAACAGACCTTTGCCAAACAAAGCAGGAGTCGATCATGCTCTCGAAGATCTCAAAGGTCGTTGCTCCGGCAACGATGTTCGCAATTGTGGCACTCACACTCGCCGCTTCCTCGTCCGAAGCTTTCGCGAAAGGCGGACACGGCGGCCGCGGCGGGCACGGCGCGCACCGAGGACATCGCTTCGGACACTTCCATCACCGCGGCTACTTCGGTTATCGCAACTACGGTTGGGGCTGGTACAACGGTTACGCTTTT
>DASPSM010000282.1:0-2063 GCA_035623955.1 Planctomycetaceae bacterium | reverse complement strand
CAGGCCGAGGCGCGGCTCGACATCCTCAAGGGCTTCGATCGGCAATTCGCCGCCAGCCACCCCGCTCCGCCGATCGCCAGCCACCTCTCCGCCTACGAGCGGGCCTTGCAGTTGATGCGTGCCAAGGGGAGCGAAGCCTTCGACCTCGACGAAGAAGCGCAGAGCCTGCGCGTGAAGTACGGCCGCAACCAGTTTGGCCAGGGCTGCCTGCTCGCTCGCCGGCTGATCGAGCGCGGCGTGCCGTTCGTTGAAGTTTCGCTCTCCAACAGTGGCGGCCCGATCGGCTGGGACACGCACGTCGAAAATTTCAAAGCGGTCCAATCGCTGAGCGCCGTCCTCGACGCCGGATTCGCGACGCTCATCGCCGACCTGGCCGAGCGCGGCCTGCTCGACTCGACGCTGATCGTCTGGATGGGCGAGTTCGGTCGCACGCCAAAGATCAACAACAACAACGGCCGCGATCACTTCCCCGTTGCCTGGTCGACGGTGCTGGCCGGCGGCGGCATCCGCGGCGGCCAGGCCATCGGCAAAACGGACCCCGACGGCATGCGCGTCGCCCAGCGGCCGGTCCCCGTCGGCGACTTTCTGGCCACGATCTGCGCGGCCCTGGGCATCGATCCGACGAAACAAAACGTCTCCAACATCGGTCGGCCGATCCGGATCATCGATCCCAAGGCCTCGCCCATTCGGGAAGCGCTGGCATGAGCACCACGGATCGGCCGGCACAAACGGATGGGTGGCTGGGGTCGGCGTCTTCGCCGCCCCCAGTCTTCGACAGTCCTGGGGGCGAACCGCAGACGGTTCGACCCCAGCCACCCGACCGCACTTCCGCGTGGCACTGGTGGCACCCAGCAGCCGCGATCCTTTTGATCAGCGTCGCATGGATCGCTTCGCCGCCGGCCGCTCTTGCCTTTGATGATCCGAAAAACGGCACGAAGCCGGCCGAGTCGCCGCCGGCCGCCGACATTGTCGATCTGATCTGCCTGGCGTCGAAGCGGCCGATCGTGATTCGGCTGCACATCTCGGTCGACGGACAGTCCGTTTCGGACTTTCACCGGGCGGCCGCCCACAAGTTTTTTGAGGTTTTCGACGCCGACAAGAACGGCGTTTTGGAGAAAAAAGAGTTGGCCTCGCTGCCGACTCCGCAAATGCTGGCTGCCGCGGGGCGAGCGCCGGGCGCGCTTCCCGAGCCGGCCGATTGCGTCGCGCCTCTGGTGGTGGTCAAAGGTCAGGTCACTCCCGAGGCGTGGGCTCGGTTCCTGTTTCCGGACACCGCCAGCCCCCTTTCCCTCGCGTCGCCCGTGGGCTCTTCCGGGGATGACCGACGCCGCGCTTACTCGATGATGAACGCGCCCGAAGGGGGCGAACTGGCCGCCCTGCTCTCGGCCATCGATACGAACCACGACGGCCGGCTGAGCGTGGCCGAGCTGGCCCGCGCGGACGAGTTGTTCCGGATCTTCGACCTCAACGACGACGACCAGATCTCCCGAACGGAGCTGCAGGCCCTGCTGCCGCTCGGCACGACGTTCAATCTCTCGCAGGCCGGATTGGACAAGACGAGCGCTCCGCTCGAAGTGATTCCCCGAACGGACAAGACCGCCCTCGTCCGGAAGATCATCGAAACGTTTGGCGCTGATGGCAAAAGCAAACCGACGCCGGAAAAATCGAAGCCGGACAAACCAAAGCCAGAAAAATCGACGCCAGAAAAATCGACGGAGAAGACGCACAAGTTGGGCACAATCCCGGCCGCATGCATTCCGGGAGCCGACAAGAACGGCGACGGGCGGATCGACGAGGCCGAGCTTGCCGACTGGCTTTCCCACCCAGAAGTGCAGTGCGAGCTGGCGGTGGCGCTGGCCGCCTCGTCGCTGCAGGAGCCGAACGTCAAACTCCTCGCCGTTGCTCCGTCGGCACGCGACGCCGGCCTCTCGGTCGAGACCCCCTCTCCCGGGCGGACGTTGCTGCGGACTGGGGATAACCCGCTCGAACTGCGGGGGGCCGAGTCGAGCCGGCGGATCGCCCGCACGAGCCGCAACCGGGCCCTGTTCAAACGGGCCGACCAG
>DASPSM010000278.1:0-5330 GCA_035623955.1 Planctomycetaceae bacterium | reverse complement strand
ATCGGCGGCACACCGCCGGCCAAGTGAGCGCTGCCCGATCGAGAATCAGCACCAGCGGACGAAGCGCGGAGCGGCCCGAGTCTCCGCAAGCAGGATCACCGCGCGCCGGCCGTCGGTGAAATACGGATCACCCGTCAGGTTCCGTTTGGGAGCCGTTTGCTCGCACGCGCCCACGCCGTCGACGTACCCGACCGCGTCGATCCGCTCCGCCTCCATCAGATCTTCAACGACGTAGTCGCGAGATTCGTCGACGTCCGGATCGATGCGATGGGTGGTTAAATTCCAGGTCTTGGGGGTGAATCGCACGCCGATGTCGCGACTGATCTGGCCGATCCAGACAGGCTTTCTGCCAAAGCGGAGCGTCGTCAGCCACAGTCGCAAGTGCAGACGCTCGTTGATCGAGCGGCGGCTGCGCTGCAAGGCAAGGTCCTGAGTGCGGCCCAGCAGATGCAGCGGGCTGACGGGGGAATAGCGGTACTGCGAGCCAAGCAGAAACGACCGCGCGGTCTTCCAACACGTCCGCAGCGTGATGGTTTCGCTCTCGTCCCAGCGGGCGCCAAAAGCGCTTAAGATCGTCTCAAATTCGCCGATAACTACCAGATTGACCGGGTCGCCCGTATGCGTTTCCTTGCTGTTGGTCGTGGCAGGCGGCATCGCTGAGAGCCGTTGGACCAAGGTCGGCAGGTCGCAATCCGAGAACTCCCCGCTCGGATAGAGGGCCGCGAAATCGCGCCTCAGATAATCGGCCGCAATTCCCGGCACGGCGATCGTAAACGTCAGATCGACAACGGGCTGCCCAGTGGCGGCATCCGGGGGTGGGCGATACGTCGCGGGGTCCGCGATCTGCGACGGCAGCGAGGCGAGGTCGAAGGGGCTGCTCGCGGCGTGAAACAGAACCCGCACCACCTTTGTACCGACGTCCATGTGCGTGAACACGAAGCCCTCCGCGGCATCGCCCGCCGGCACGGGACGCAGCCGAAATGCCTCGGCCTGAAATTGTTCATCCATGCGGCGGTTGGCGCGGTAGGCCGAAACGAGCTTGAACGGAATCAACACGAACAGCGGCAAGAAAAGCCACCATCCGATCGCAGCGAACGCCGATAGGCGCTTGGCAATCGAGAAATGACTGACTCCAGCGGCCTCGAGCGGCGTGTAGTAATTGCGGTCAATGCTCACCACGTGCAGGCGCAGGTGGGTTTGAGACCGGTTGACCACCCGCAAAAAGACGGGTTGAATGTCCCGTCGCGCCAGGGGCACGCCGAAGAGGCGTTCCGATTCTGCGGCGTCGAGGACGGCGACTGTCACGTCCGCCAGCGGACTGTGTTGGGTCTGCGCGCGGGCCAGGTACGAGCGGTGCGACGAGTCGGGATGGTACGCCACAGTGAAGAGGCGTTGGAAAATCTGGCGTGCGGGAAAGGCCATCGTGGGTGGTTGCCCGGCTGGGCGCCGTCACAAACGTCGCCGCCCCGAGGCGCCGGTCAGGGGCTCCGCGATTCTGTTCGAGCACCGATCGTATCGGCCCCGAGGCGCGGTTACTATGCGTTCGTCGTCGTTTGTTTGCCGGCCCCTCAAGATGAAAAGCAGGACCCTCGAATGAACACCAACCTGCGGGACGAGCAAGTCTGGCTGGCCGTCGGGTCATTGATGATCCTGGCGGGCGTGGCACTGGCCGGCGGACTGTTTTACACGCGGGCCGTGATGATTCCGTTTGTGATGGCGATTTTCATCACCACGGCCGTGTCGCCGATTGTCGATCGACTGGTCGTTCGCGCCCGGTTCCCGGGCTGGCTGGCCATTTCTGTCGCGCTGATTCTTGTCCTCGCGATTTTGCTCCTCTTGGGGGCGGCACTGGCTTTGACCGTGCAGACCGTTCTCAGCACGGCCGAGGAGTACACGAAACAGGTCACCGACCTGACCCAGCGGCTCTTCGCGGAATTGCACACGCACGGCATGAAGGTCGACGAGCAGGCTGTGTCGGATCAGATCAAATCCTGGCTGCCGGGGTTGATCACGACGGCCGCGGGCACCGTGACGTCCGTTGTCGGAGATGGCGTACTGATCTCGTTCTTTGTGATCTTCCTGCTCGCCGGACGCGACTCGCACCAGCGGCAAACGGGGATCTACGCCGAAATCGAAGCCGCGATTCGCGAGTACATCGTCACCAAAACGATCATTTCCGCGGTTGGCGGCTTGCTCGTGGGGCTGATTCTCTGGCTGCTCGGACTGCGAATGGCACCGCTGTTCGGACTGTTGGCATTCTTGCTCAATTACATTCCGAATGTCGGGCCGATCGTCGCCAGCCTGTTGCCAATCCCGATTGCGTTCGCGCAATTCGAGAATCCGTGGATGGTCATCCCGGTGGTCGCCCTTCCGGGGACCGTGCACATGACGATCGGCAACTTTGTCGAACCCAAGCTGATGGGTCGCGGACTGGAGCTGCACCCCGTGGCCGTGCTCTTGGCCCTGGCCCTCTTGGGGCTTTTGTGGGGCGTGATTGGGATGGTGCTCGCGGTCCCAATCGCCGCGATGGCCCGAATCGTCCTCAGCCGCTTCACAACAACGCGGGCCCTGGCGGAACTGCTCGCAGGCGAACTGCCGGGGGCGCGGCCGATGGTGCCCATGCTCTAGACCTGCAGGCGCTCCGGGCCGGTTTAGCCGAACCCTGAGGGCAAATAAAAAGCCGCAGGTCACGACAGGTGCGACTCGGCACGCTGCTAAACAGCCTGAAGAAAATTGTTGCGCCGGCCTCTTTCGCTGCGCGTTTCAGATCGCTTGGCCGGCTTCACGTGTGGCTGGCTTGGACCTCGTCGCTCGCGGAGGACGACTTTCCAGGCGTCGGTCAGCGGTTGATACGCCCGTTTGACGGGACCAATCGGCAAGAGAACCACCACGACGTCCAACAATCCCCGAGAGAATCCGTGTTCGACGATCCGAGTGGCGAACAACATGCTCAGATAACCGTGCATAATCAGTTGCCCCACGATGCACCAGATCGGGCTGCCGATCTGCAGCCGATCGAAATCGATGCGCCGGTCCCAGTCAGGACCGTATTTGGAGTCGAGCCAGGCCGCACCGCTTCGCGCTCGGGCGAGCGCCCAATCGGCGACGGGCTCGTCCAATTCGGGTGTTTGACGCGTCACGAGACGCTCGTCGGACAGATGGTGATCCAGCAGGGCCGCGCTCATCGGGGGTCTCCTGAGAGAAGTGATGCGACCCGTCGGATCCCGAGAAGTGAAACACGGGCGAATCCGACAGGTCGTGCGAAATGGAAAATCCACTTCTGGTGACGTCCCCAGCGGCAACTTTTGTCTGCGCGAGTTCCAGAAATATTTTTCAGAAATATTTTTGAGTGCGGCGAGGCGCGGTCGGCAGTGATTGAACCACGTCACTCCCCCGCGAACCACGACGGATGAGGCAGCGGGAGCAAGTAGATCAAGGACCACAAGCTTCCGACGGTAATCGTCAACACGGGCACTTCGGTATCGACGCTGATGATTTCGGTCTGACGCAAGATCGAGAGCCCTGCGGCCACGATCAGCGAGGGACCAACCACAAACGAGAATTTGTTCACCCCCTCGAGGAAGAGCACGAAGGCGCCCAGCGCGGCTAGTCCGAGGACCCAAGCCCATTGCACACCGGGGATCACGTCGTGGGCCGTCAAGAGCCAGCCCAGTCCGACAGCCGTGATCATAACCGGAGCCAAAATCCGGCGCGTTAGTCGTCCCTTGATCACGGCCCGTGTGACATTGGAAGCCGCCTGATATTCCTGGTCGCTCATGGCATTCTCCCCAAATTGTTTGGGCGATTTGCTATTGCTGGCTTCTTGCAATCCCCTGGGAGCGAGGCGAGGGGCGGAGGCAAATACAACGCGAAAAGTGTTCGGATCGGCGTTTTCGACGAGGCTCGACCCGGCCGGGCCGCCCGTGTCGGTCAATTTGACCGCCGGGATCTTTCGGATGCAGAATGGATCAGGGCTCGCGCTCGCCGACGTTCGGGCGCTGCCGTTTTACTAGTCGTTCGATCGATTTTACTAGGCCCTTTCGTTGCCCGCCTTCCCGAGAACTCGATGAGCCGCCGGAAAGACAGTCGCCCGTTCATGGCGGCCGCGATGCGTGCGAGAGAACCGCAACCCTACGTGCTGGCCGCTCTTCTGGCCGGAATCACGTTCTTCGTCTACGCCCAGACTTGGCGATTCGGATTTATCACCGTCGACGATCCGTTCTACGTCACCGAAAACCCACGTATTCAGCAAGGCCTGAGCGTCCAGGGGCTCACCTGGAGCTTCACCGCGATTCACGACAGCAACTGGATTCCGCTCACCTGGCTTTCGCTGATGCTCGACACCAGCATCTACGGTGTCCGCCCGGGCGGATACCACCTGACCAACGTGTTGCTGCATGTTGCCAATTCGCTGATCTTGTTCGGAGCGCTCACCGCCGCGACGGCGAGCCGCGGACGCAGTGCGTTTGTGGCCGCGCTGTTTGCCTTGCATCCTTTGCACGTCGAATCGGTCGCCTGGATCGCCGAACGCAAGGACGTCCTCAGCACGTTTTTTGGACTGCTGGCTTTGTGGGCGTATGTTCGCGCCGCACGAGGAGGCGGAGTGCGCTGGCTGGCGGCATCGGGGTTGGGCCTGGTTTGCAGCCTGCTGTCGAAACAAACCTTGGTGACGCTCCCCTTCGTCTTTTTGCTTTTGGATTTCTGGCCGTTGGGTCGCCTGCGAATCGCAAGGCGTGAGCGGTCGCGATCTGTCGAAGAGCCGCAACGGCCAAAAGCCGCGACGAGCACGAGCGATAGCGCTGAAAAGCGCTCCAATCCTCTTCCGACCCTGCGGCGATTGCTTGGGGAAAAAACCCCATTCTTCCTGGCCTCCGCCGTCTTCTCCGGGATTGCCATGTTCGCCCAGTCGCGGGGAGGCGCGGTGCGGAACTTCGCGCAATTTCCGATCAGCGAACGGGCGCTCAACGCGGTGGTCGTCTACGCAGCCTATTTGGGGAAGATTCTTTGGCCGCAGAATCTCGCCGTTTACTATCCACACCCGCACGAAGCTCTGAGTCTGGCCGTCGTCGGTTTGGCTACGGCGCTCCTCCTGGCGATTAGTGTGGCGACGATCGTTTGCGTCAGGCGCTATCCGTACTTGTTCGTCGGATGGTGCTGGTACTTGGGGACTCTTGTCCCGATGATCGGCCTCGTGCAAATCGGGGCCCAGCAGATGGCCGACCGATACACTTACTTTCCGGCGATCGGGATCTTCCTGGCGGTCACCTGGTTGGCGTGCGACCTTGCGCCCGTCACCGAGAGGGGTTCACGGATTCTCAAGGCGGCCGGCG
>DASPSM010000159.1:0-2274 GCA_035623955.1 Planctomycetaceae bacterium | reverse complement strand
TCGCGATTGGACAGCGGGCGAGCGACCGCAAGCCGTCGTGCCGGCGGGCTCTCTGTTTGGGGCGACGGTCAACGACACGCGGTCCTACTCGCTCGTCGGTTGCACGGTTGCCCCCGGTTTCGATTTCGCCGATTTCGAGCTGCCCCCCCGCGAGGAGCTCTGTCGCCAGTTTCCGCAGCACCGGGAAATCATCGAAAGGCTGACGCGCTAGACGGGCGCGATTTTGCGCACGAGCGACACTACTACAACGTGGGCGGCTTTAAGCGGCTCGGCCCGATCGCGCTCGCTCACCAGCGCGAGCAGCGGCTTGGCCCAGCCGCATGACCTCGGCAACGAGCAAATCCAGATCGTCGGTCCGCGTGCGGTGATTCGTGATGGCCACGCGAATTGCCGTTTTTCCGCCGATTCGTGCGGTCGACGTCACGGCAATCCCGCCGGTCTGAAGCTCGACCACGATCCGATTGTTGAGCGCGTCGAGCGAGTCGTTGGCCCAGCCCGGGACGACGAAGCGGAAGCAGACGATGTTGAGGCTCACCGGCGCCAACAATTCCAAATCCGGGTGCGCCTCGACGAGCGCTGCCAGGTATCGGGCCTGCGCGCAGTTGCGAGAGATCAGTTCCCCGTAGCGCTCGGCGCCGTGAGCCAAGAGGCTGAACCAGACTTTGAGCGCCCGAAACCCGCGCGACAACTCGGGGCCAAAGTCGCAGTACCACGGCTCTCCGGCCGCCAGTCCCTCCGTGTGCCCCGAAAGATAGCCGGGGCGGGCCGCAAAGGCCCGCCGGTGTGCATCGGCATTGCGGACGAGGACGCAACCCGCGTCGTAGGGAACGTGCAGCCACTTGTGGAAGTCGAACGCGATCGATTCGGCTCGTTCCATGGCCGCGAGCTGGGGCCGGAACTCGGGCGTCAAAACCGCCAGTCCGCCGAATGCGGCATCGACGTGCATCCACAGGTCGTTCTCGCGGCAGAATTGCGAGATGCCTTCGATGTCGTCGATCGCGCCGGTGTTGACGGTTCCCGCCGAAGCGATCACCACAAATGGCCAATGACCCTGGGCGGCGTCGGCTTCGACCATCGCAGCAAGCTGATCGATCTGCATTCGGTCGTCGCCGTCGACGGGCACCAGCCGCAGAGCCTCGGTCCCCAGCCCCAAGAGATCGAACGCCTTGGAGACGCAGCGATGCACTTCGGCCGATGCGTAGCCGACGAGCCGACTCGCGGCGGCGACGCCCTGTTTTTGAACGTCGGCATCGGCGCGAGAATCTCGTGCCACGGCCAGCGCAACCAGCGTCGCCATCGAGGTTCCAGTGGTGAGGACGCCGCTGGCCGTCATCGGAAATCCGAAAATCTCTTTCGACCAGTCGACGACCTGCCGCTCGACGTAGGTGGCGATATGATCCCGCCCTCCCGCGTTGCAGTTCATGAACGCGGCCAGCATCTCCCCCAGCACACCGGCGACGTTGCCGCTGCCGTGCACCCAACCCCAAAAGCGCGGATGCGTGTTACCGGTGCCGAATGCGAGCACGGTTTCTTCGAAGCGGGCCAGCAGCTCGTCGAGAGGTCGACCCTCGCGCGGCAGCGGCTCGTGGAGCTTCGCTTTGATCGATTCCGGCGTCGGCAGCCAGACAGGGCGATCGCGCACGTCGCGGGTCTGAGCAAGACAGACTTCGACCGCGCGACGAAAGACGCGGTCGACCGCTTCCCAGTCGTCGGGGTCGAGGGTTGGGAGTTCAGGCATGAGCGATCGCCCGGGCGCCGGCACGCTCGAAGACCAGGCCCCGCGCCGCCTCCAGCGCCCGGTTGATGGTCGCTCGCCGGTAATCCCACTGTGCTCCCGGCTTCGGCGGGCGAATCAGCATCGTCGCGTTGGCCTCAAACAGCAGCACTTCGCCGTTTGGCCCCAACGCAAAGTCCATGCCGCCATAGTCGAGGCCGAGCGTATCGCTAATCTGCTGCAGCGACCGCATGACTTTCGGTCCGAGCACGCCGGGCATGTCGTTCAGAAAGGCGGCTTCCTCGGCTTGATGCGCCGCGTTCCCGGACATCTCGGCGCTGAAGTAGTGCACTTTCCAATCGTCCGAGATCGCCAGGTGCAGCGGGTAGAGTTGCCCGCCGATTGTCATCACCCGATATTTGCGCGCCTTTCCGTCGGCGCCGCGGGCATTGAGATACTCGATAACGAGCACGTCGTCGCCGGGGAGCCCCGCAGCCGCCAGCGACAGCGCCTCCGGCGTTTCCACGCAGACAAATTGCTGCCCTGTATGAAACCCCGGG
>DASPSM010000272.1:0-2902 GCA_035623955.1 Planctomycetaceae bacterium | reverse complement strand
CCCGACGGTCGGTGGCGCCGTCCGGGTTCAAGACGGCACCGCACCCCGGGCAGTCGATGGCGAGCACCGGCTGGCAATGGTTGGGTTCCTCGGGGATCAAACTGAACCCAAACCGCTTGACGAATCGTCGCGACTCGCCAGTTGCACGTGCGACCGCGCGCTCGACTTCCGACTGGTTCATGCATGTTCTCCTTGCTGGCTGAAAAAGAGCGAAATGCAACGTGGCGGGCGCGCGCAGGGAGGGCGAGATCCTGACCTAGCAATGGCATCAGCCGCTGCGGTCACCTGCGCAACAGCAGGAGACGGTTACGTTGCCTCGTGAGGGAGATCTCGCAGCTCATCCACAGGCTCCGCTGGCAGTCGCGGTTCGCGGACTGCTCCTGGCAGAGATCCAGCCCCAGGTTCGCTGAGTAATGGCTGTTGAGATACCAACTCTTCGATCAGGATCTCCGCGAGCGCTTCCCCGTCTGGTTTGTGGAAAAGGCCTCGAAGAAGGACCAGGCAGACGAGTAGCGGCAGAAGAGCCGCGATAAGGCCGGCGGCCGCCGCGATTGATTCGGCGACGATTGGATCGCGATTGCGAGCTGCTGTCGGCGCTCTTGCTCCAGGGCATCGCGCTGCTGATTCACGCCCGAGCGTTCGGCTTCAATTTGTCGATGCAGCTCGAAGTTTTCGATCCGGCTCTTCGCGTCGGCTTCGACGAGCTTGTCCGTTGCCTCGAGCACCTGGCGGTTATTGGTTTCGACTAATCGGTTTTGCTCGGCCTGACGATCGGCGCTTTGACGGGACAGTTCGACGAGCCGTTCATCGCCCGAGCTACAGCCGATTGCGATCAGAGCGATGAGCGTCGGCGTCGTCCAGATCGGGGGCAGTTGGGCGGTCGTTCGCATGCAGACGTCTCCACAGGGTCAGTAATCGCAACAGCAGTTGCTGGAGGGCTCGGCGGAGCCGGACCTCTCGAATGAGGAGGGCCACAGTCCCAAGCAACAGAAGCGAACAGCTGGCTAAGGCGACGGTCATTTCATCCTGCGCGCACGCGTTTTCGGGACCTTCGAAACGAAAAAACCCGCCGTCCGCCCATTGCACGGACCGCGGGTGACTCAACAAATTCTCTAACTCAACTCTTACACTTCTTCACACAGTACTATACCACGCTTTTGCCCTTTATTTAGCCATGGACAGAGGCGCACGGGCACTTGGCCCTGGTCCGAAACGACATCTGGATCTCAGGCCGAGGGCTATTCCTCTCTACAGTATTATACCACCGAGATGCCAATTATTTAGTGTTTAGGGCTGGGGCGGACGCTTGGATATGTGCCTGAGCTCGCGCGAGCGACCTAAGGCTCGATGGATCTCGGTAATGTCGCGGTCTCTGTTGGCACTCCGCGTTTGGTTCGGGGCTTTGGTCGCACGGAACAGAAGTCCCAGAAACACTGGAATCGACGAGTTTCCGGCGTTTTGATTTTCTTGATGAGTTTTCGGGAATGAGATATCCGGAAACGGTCCGTTTTCGTCTCGGGCGGCCAGGAGGATCGCGTAAACGAACGATTTCTGTGTTCTTTTCTGGCTCCAGGCAGCACTTCGCTCGATGGGACCGACAAACGCAAGGAACTTGGATTGAGGTCGCTGGACGCCTTGGTGAGTGAATCGGTACAGCTCCCAGGTGAGGTGGGACGAATGCACACACCGCCAAGTCGCCCCAAGACGCGCGATTGATGGAGCGTGAGCAGTTACTTTGGCTCGTTGCCGTGATCGAGTACCCGTCTCGCCGTGGCACGGGTCAGTGGTGCGCGGCTTGGCCCTGGCGTGCGACCGCCTCCTGAGCCTTGCGAATCTGCTCGGGATCGCCCAGGTACTCGTGCTGCAGCGGGCATAGATGTTCGTCCAGGTTGTACAAGAGCGGCACTCCCGTCGGGATGTTCAGCTCCACGATGTCGCTGTTGCTGACGCCGTCGAGGTGTTTGACCAACGCCCGCAAGCTGTTTCCATGAGCTGCGATGAGCACGCGCTTACCGGTACGAATCGCAGGAACAATCGTTTCCTGCCAGTAGGGCAAGAACCGCGCGACCGTGTCTTTGAGACACTCGCTCCGTGGCAGTTCGTGGTCCGTTAGTTCCGCGTAACGGCGGTCGCGGCCAGGAAACCGAGGATCATCGGGCTCAAGAGCAGGTGGGCGAATGTCGTAACTGCGTCGCCAACTCTTGACCTGCTGTTCGCCATACTGGGCTGCCGTCTCTGCCTTGTTCAAGCCCTCCAGCGCCCCGTAGTGACGCTCGTTGAGCCGCCAGGATCGGTACACCGGAATCCACATCAGGTCCATTTCATCGAGGACAATCCAAAGCGTCCGGATGGCCCGCTTGAGCACCGACGTGAACGCCACGTCAAACGTAAATCCGCTGTCGAGCAGCGTTCGACCAGCACGGTGGGCCTCCTCAATGCCAGCGGGAGACAAGTCGACGTCTTTCCAGCCAGTGAAACGATTCTCGCGATTCCATTCGCTTTCTCCGTGTCGCAAAAGAATGACTTTGTGCATCGGTTTGACCAAGTGACGCGGTTATTTATTGTCCGTGATGTAGATCGAGCGCGGCCGCGTGTTGGCTTCCAAGAAAGTCTCTCAACTTCCGACAGCACAACGGTCCTTCCCGCACCACTGGTCAGCTTTAGAATCGTTCGCTGTCGGATTCATATCTCTGATCAATCACTGCAGCTAGCTCGTCCCGGGCCTTCTCGCCGATTGCATTGGTTCCGTATTCTGATTCAAGTGCTCGTACGGTATTGGCGAGCTCGCTATCACCAAATTGATCGGCGATCCAACGGGAAAAATCATGTCTGCGGAAATGCCCCTCCACGACGTGTGACCCTGAGCGCTTCACTCTCTCCGCCAACTCTCGTAACGTGCTCG
>DASPSM010000269.1:0-2920 GCA_035623955.1 Planctomycetaceae bacterium | reverse complement strand
GTGCGGGCATCGCCTGGCGGAAGCTGGCCGCGACTTTTGACACCCACTCGGGCGACGGGATCGCGTAGGGCCTCAGCTTTTCGGTCGTGCCGAGTTCTCGCAGATAGAGCAGCGCCCGGTGGTTGCCGAGGCGCGAGGCTGCGGGGGAATCGATCAGGCTGCTCGAGTCGGCCGAGTTCATTTGGAAGGCGATGCGCACCTCGAACTCGCGCAGGGTCGACTGCGTGATCCAGCGGGTCAGGTTGCTGTAGGTATCGCACCAGACGATCGAGTGGACGTTGACGCCCGGTCCATCCTTGAAAATGTCGGCCAGTTGAGCACCCGCCTGCGGGCCGCGCGATTCGTCGACGCGGCCGAAGCCGAATTCATCCTGCTCGTTGCGCAAGTCGCGGAAGCGGCTGAAATTCGAGAGGAACACGAACAGCGGCGGATGGTCGGCGCCCGTCTCCTCTTTGCGGCGGCTGACTTCGGCGGCGATTGTCGCGACAGTGGCGGCCGCCTCGCGCTGGCCGGCCCGCACGATGCGGTGGGGAAGCTGCTCAACGGTCTGTTTCCAGCGGGTCCCTTCTTCGGCATCGTTGGCGTCGCCATCGAGCACGAAGAACTGCGCGGGGGACGGATCGTCCGGGCCGGCCGGCCGCATCTGCGCGGCGAGCGTGATCAGGGCGACCATCATCATCCCCTGCGCGGCGGGCGAGTCCTGACCGATGATCATCAAATTGTCGCCCGGGCGCTGGCTGATCGCAACGCGCGTCGGCGGCTTGATGGAGACGGCCTCGCCCAGCCACAGCGACAACGACTCGCGGCGGCGCGCGTCTCCGTTGAAGAGGGTGGCGAATCGCTCGACCGCCTGGCCGATCAACTGGTTGTCGCGCGGATCGGAGGCAAGATTCCCCTCGAATACGATGGCCGGATCGATGTGGAAGCCCCGTTCCTGCGTTCGTTCCTGGATCACGCCCAGGAAATGATCGCGGCGATCGTCCGGCAGCCAGGCGATCTGAAACGGGTGGTTCCCTTCGGTGAGGCCATTCGAGTCGTTGTAGATCGCTTCGCCGGGGCGGGTGAGCAGTCGGGCGGCACCGTTTTCCTCGCTCAGGATGAGGTGCGCGTCGCTCTCGCTGCACTGCAGGGCAATCCGCACGCCGATCTGTCCCAGCGTGCTGCGGGCCAGCGAATACGCTCCGCCCAACGTCTGCGAGCCCAAAAGCACGTGCATTCCGAACGCACGCCCCTGGCGGACGAGCCGGTCGAGCAGCAGGTTGGCCGCCTGGGAAAGCTGGTCATCTTCAACGAAGAATTCCTGGAACTCGTCGATGATCAGCAGGATGCGGGGGAGCTTTTCGTTCGGCCGCGCGTTGCGAAAACCTCGGATGTCCTGCACGCCGACTTTGCGGAACAGTTCGCCGCGCTCCTTGAGGATGCCGTCGAGCCGCTCGAGCACGCTGATGCCGAACTCGCGGTCGCTCTCGATGCCGATGATCCGCGCGTGGGGCATCGCGTGGCTGGCGTACGTCTTGAACTCGACCCCTTTCTTGAAGTCGACGAGGTAGAACTGCATCTCGTCGGGAGCGTAGTGCAGGCCCGTGTTCACGATCAGCGTGTGCAGCAAGGACGATTTTCCTGAACCGGTCTTGCCGGCGATCATCACGTGCTGCGAGGTGCCCCGGCCCAGCGCCAGATGCTGCAGCTTGGTGGCGCCGGCCCGGCCGAGCGGGACGTCGACGCCCCCCCGGCTGTCCTGCGTCCACAGCTGGTTATTGCGCGGAACGATCCGCTCGAACGCGACCTCGACGCGCCGCGCGTCCTTCGACAGCACGCCGACCTTGCGGACGATCTCGGCGAAATCGTTGGCCCGCGGCGTCGTCTCCATGCGGACCGGGAAATGCGAAAGCGCCGGATCGCGGACGGCGAATCGCCCCTTTTCCCAGTCGAACGTCGTCGCCGTCGCCTCGAGGTCCGACTTCTCGAAACCGTGCGGCATCGCCTGCCGCGTCTCCATGCTCAACAGAGTGTAGACGCCGCACTTGGGACCGCTGCGGGCGATGCTCAAGAGCCGCTGGGCGGCCGAATCGCTGAAGCCGGCCGGGAAATTGGTCACGACCAGGAACCGGTACGGCTCGGCGACCTCACCCGCCTGCTCGTTGTACTCCTCGATCGTTTCGTACTCGTTGCGCAAGTAGGCCTGAAAGACGTTCTCCATGTGCTCGGAGAGCTCCGTCAGCTTCTCCTCGATATCGTGCTTTTCGGTCCAGATCCGCTTGTTGATGATCAGCTCGTCGTAGTCGGCCAGATGGCTGAACACGGACAGGGCCTGGCCGCGATCGGCCCCGTCGATCATCGTGAAGCGGATTTTTCCGCCCGGCAGCGACGTCAACAGCCGCAGCATCACCGATTTGATCGCGTCGACGGCGACGTCTCGCCCCTCGCCCTGGCATTCCCAGAGCATCGAAGCGCGCCCCGGAAACGGCAGCACGAACGGCACCGCGCTTCGCGGCGGATCGGGCTTGAGGTCGGGATCGTCGCACATGCCGTCGGGAATTTTCTCGAAGTCGACCTCGTAGCTGCCGACTCGAATTGGCACCCGGAGATCCTCCGGCAGCTTCCAACTGGCATCGAGAATCTGAGACCAGTGGGGCGACGTCCGCTCGCATTCCTCGCGGAGCTCGCCGGCCACCTGGAAGAAATTGGCGGTCGCGCCCCGCCACTTTTCACCGAGCGCCCCGCGCGCCTCGGACTCGCGCGCCCGCCGCTGCGCTGTCTGCTCGGACGTTTTACGGCGGGCCGAATCGAGCGTCATCCGGCGGCCGCCGGTCAGCTCGGCCTTCTTCGTCCCGAATTCCTCGTCGAGCTTGCCGAGTCGCTCCTCGCGTCGGCGCTCCAGATCGGCGAGCATCGCGGGAAATTTCTGCTCGGCTTCGGC
>DASPSM010000268.1:0-4507 GCA_035623955.1 Planctomycetaceae bacterium | reverse complement strand
ATGATCGTCGGCGAAGCGCACCTGGCCGGCCAGAGCGAAGAGACAATCGTCTTCAACGCTCACACCTGCCATCCGTGTCAGTTCAACGACGACCTGGCCGGCGTGGCCGTGATTCTCGAACTGTTTCGCTGGCTCAAAGAGCGCCCGCGGCGCTTCAGTTACCGGGCCGTGTTGGGTCCGGAGCACTTCGGCACGGTGTTTTATCTTGCTCGTATGGCGAGAGCCGTGCGCGAGCGGCTCAAGATGGGCCTGTTCGTCGAAATGCCGGGGATCGATGCGCCGCTCGTCTTGCAGCGAAGCTTTACGGGGACGGCGCTCATCGACCGCGTGGCGACCCACGTGTTGCGCGAGAACGATCCGACTCTGAAGACCGGCGATTTTCGCACGATCGTTGGTAACGACGAAACGGTCTGGGAGTCGCCGGGGATCGAGATCCCTTTCGCCTCGCTCTCCCGCTGCTTCCACCCGGGCTATTATGCCGAATATCACACCAGCCGCGACGATCTCGAGCTTAATCGCGTCGACAAGCTCGAAGAGACACTCGAGATGCTCAAGCGGCTGGTGGAGGTTTTCGAGGAAGATTGCACGGTCGAGCGGCGCTTCGAGGGGCTCGTTGCCCTCTCCAATCCAAAGTACGCCCTGTACATCGAACGCCCCGATCCGACGGTCGCCAAGAAATTTTCGGATGAGGATGTTCTGCTCGGGCGAATCCAAGACGTGCTGCCTCGCTATCTCGACGGGTCGCGGACCGTGTTCGAGATCGCTGAGCAGCTAAAGGTGCCGTTTGCTGCGCTGCGTCGGTACCTCGGAAAGTTTGCGGACAAAGGCCTGATCGGCTTGTCGCCGCGGAAGTCGCTGGTCGCTTCGCCCAAGGTCACCCCCAGCGAGGATCGACGTGACTGATTCGGGGCGAGCGCCGATGGACCATGGACCGGCAGCAGGCAGCGAATCGCCGCCTCTGCGCGTCGCGGTCCTGGGAAGCTCGAACGTTCGCGTGCTGCGCGCCGCGTTCGCGGCCGAGGCCGCCGAATTTCTGGACGCTCGAAAGACAGAAACGTGGGAAGTCCCCTACGGACAATTGCGGCAGCAGTTGCTCGAGCCGAACTCCGCCCTGCGCCAGTGGCGACCCGATGTGTCAGTCTTTTGTGACCGCCTGGAGGACCTGGTGGGGCAGGCCCGGCTCGATGGCGCCCCGCCGAAGCAGATTGAAGGCAGCGTCCACGAATACGCGGATCTCATTGCGACCTTTCATTCAGACAATGAGGGCTGGGCGATCGTGCATCGCTTTGCCCGACTGACCAGGTCAGCCGGTATCGCCGCCGGACACGCGACTTTTGAAATCGTCGACGACATGAACAGGCTGCTGGCCGAGCGTCTGGCCGGGCTGCCACAAGTGCTCTGGATCGACGTGGCTGCCGAAGCGGCCGCAGCGCCGCTGGCCGCGTGCGATCCCATGCTCTGGCACTTGGGACGTTTGCCGTTTTCAGAAGGCTTTTCGCAGCGACTGGCGCGGCGTTGGATCGGGCTGATACTGGCCCTCCTCGGCAAGACCGCCCGCGTCGTTGTGCTCGATTTGGACAACACGCTCTGGGGTGGAGTACTTGGGGAAGAGGGGCTCTCGGGCATCCGCCTCGGGGGCGACTACCCTGGGAATGCCTACACGACGTTGCAGCGGGCCTTAAAAACGCTGCCAGAGCGCGGGATCGGTCTGGCGATTTGCAGCCGCAACGACCGCGACCTGGCGCTGCGGGCCCTGGAAACGCATTCGGCCATGTTGATTCGACCCTCTGACTTCGTTGCGATCCACATCGACTGGCGGTCCAAATGGGAGGGGCTGCGTGAGATTGCCAAGTCACTAAATCTCGGGTTGGAATCGCTCTTGTTTGTGGACGACAATCCGGTCGAGCGTGAGCAGATCCGGTTGAACCTTCCGGAGGTGAAGATTCTCGACCTGCCCGAAAGCCCCGCCTTCTTTGCCGACGCCTTGGCGGACTGCCCGTGGCTGGAGTCGGCTGGGCTGACCGCCGAAGATACGGGGCGCATTCGCAGCTACCAGGTTCTTCAAACAGTCCACGAAGAGCGGCGGACAGCGGCCAGCCTCGACGAGTTTTACGCCGGTCTGAGCATGCAGCTTCACCTGCAGCCGCTCGACGATGCGAACATCGCCCGGGCTGTCCAGCTTTCGCAAAAGACCAATCAGTTCAACACCACGACCCGGCGATATGACCAGCGCAGCCTGCGGCAGATCGTGGCAGAAGGGGGTGACGTGGTGGTCGTCGGGCTCGAGGACCGCCACCTGCAATTCGAGAACATCGGCCTGCTCATCTTGCGGCCCGACCTCTCCAATGCCCGGCGAGGGATTGTGGACTGCTATTTGCTCTCCTGCCGCGTGCTGGGCCGCGGACTGGAGACGGCCGTGCTGAAATGGGCCGTAATGCGGGCCGCCCAAAGGGGCTGGTCGAGCTTGTCGGGGGCAATCGTCGAAACGCCGCGAAATACACCCGTGCGGAACGTCTTTGCCGAGACGGGCTTTCAATCTGGGGCCGCCTCGGGCGAGTGGCTCATCCGGACCGAAGCTCCCCCAGAAATTCCATCCTGGTTCACCATTCACGATCGGATGCCTGCTGCATGACACCGTTAGAAGGCCTGGTTTTTCACCACGTCGGGATTGCCTGCGAGCGGATCGAAAACGAGATTCCGCACTACGAGCTGATCGGGTACCGGGCGGAAGGGCAAATCTTTGAAGACTCGCGGCAGGTGATCCGCGGCCTGTTCATGAAGGCCGGGGCCATGCAAATCGAGCTGATCGAGCCGCTACGTCCTGAGTCTCCGGTTTGCACGTTCATCGCCCGGGGCGTTCAGATGTATCACCAGGCGTTTCTCTCCCACAATCTGCGGGCGGCCGTTCGCACCCTGGTCGACAGGGGCGCGGTCATCGTCTCGCACCCCAAGCCAGCCGTGGCTTTTGGGGGCCGGCAAGTTTGCTTTCTGCTCTTGCCCAATCGAATGCTGATCGAGCTGATTGCCACCATCTGATGGAGCGGACTGGTGCGCCCTCCGCGCGCCCGAGATAATCCACAGCGACTCGACCCACGAACCGGCTCCGATTTTCGCGTGTCGTCGCATCGCAGCATCGGCGATCAATGGTGACGACGCTTAAAGGATTCGATCATGGCAAGCTGCGTCCTGGCGTATTCCGGCGGTCTCGACACATCGGTGATTCTTGGCTGGTTGATGGATGAGGGTTACAAGGTCCATTGCGTCTACGTCGATTTGGGGCAGCCCTGCGAGGACCGCGAGGCGATCCTGAAAAAGGCCCGCGACATTGGGGCCGCGTCGGCTCGGATTGTCGACGCCCGCGAAGAGCTTTGCCGCGATTTTGCCTTTCCTGTGCTGCAATGGCAGGCTAAGTACGAAGCCGTCTACCTGCTGGGGACGTCGATCACCCGGCCGCTGATTGCCAAGGCCTGCCTGCAAGCGGCCCGCGACGTCGGGGCCGACGCCTATGCCCACGGCGCCACGGGCAAAGGCAACGACCAGTGCCGCTTTCAGCTCGCGGCTGAGGCCCTCGACCCGGTCGTGAAGATCATCGCCCCCTGGCGGATCGAGAAATTCCGCCAGAAATTCCCCGGCCGGGCGGAGATGATCGCCTACTGCAACGCCAAGAGAATTCCGGTCAAGGCGACCGCGTCGAAACCCTATAGCTCCGACGAGAATTGCCTGCACATCAGTTACGAAGCCGGCAAGCTCGAGGACCCCAACACCAACGGCTGCGAGATCGTCGATTTCGGAATGACAGTCTCGCCGAAAAAGGCCCCTGACGCGGTCGAATCGGTCACCGTCGGATTCGAGGCGGGCGTCCCGGTCACGCTGAACGGCAAGACGCGTTCGGCCTTCGAGATGGTCACCGAGCTCAATCAGATCGGCGGCCGCAATGGCGTCGGGCGGATCGACATCGTCGAGAACCGCTTCGTCGGCATGAAGAGCCGCGGCGTCTACGAAGCCCCGGGCATGACGCTTCTCTACGAAGCCCACCGGGCGGTCGAACAGCTCACCATGGACCGCGATTTGATGCACCTGCGCGATCGACTCGCTCCTGAAGTTGCCGAGATGGTCTATTACGGCTTCTGGTACGGTGCAAAGATGGACGCACTGATGGCGTTCATCCGGCAGGCGCAGAAGACCGTCACGGGCGATGCCATGCTCGACCTGTACAAGGGGAACATGACCATCGCCGGCCGCAAGAGCCCCGTGAGCCTTTACGATGAAGCGGTCGCCAGCATGGAGGCCGGGGGGTCGTACAACCAGTCCGATGCCGAGGGGTTCCTGCGGATCGTGGGTCTGCCCGGCCGCGTGCAGGGACGCATTACGCCGCGAAAATTTTAAGGGACCTGATGACGAGCGATGGGGATTCCATCGAGCGTCCGGCTGACGGGCCCGGGCGGCTCTTGGCAATCGGCGACATTCACGGCTGCCACATCGCTTTTGAGACGCTGCTCAGGCACCT
>DASPSM010000261.1:0-2125 GCA_035623955.1 Planctomycetaceae bacterium | reverse complement strand
TTCGCCGTCGAAAAAGCCAAGACGACCAGCGCGGCCGCCATGGCGTCGCTGCTCAAACGCGATCCGGCCAAGGAATTCGGGACGAAATTGCTGGCGCTCGGCGAGCAGCAGCCGAATTCGCCCGCCGCCTTCCAGGCGTACGTCGCGGCACTCTACGTGGTGCGCGACTCCGACGGCGACCTGACGGGAAGCATCACCACCCGGGCCGCCAAGCATCTCACCGATCACTTCGGCGCCCCCGGCATGGGCAAGGTCGCCGTGCTGGTGGGGCCGCTTCCTCATCCGGCCGTGCGTCGGCTGCTGCAGACGATCCTGGATAAGAATCCGCACCGGGGCGATCGCGGGCTGGCCTGTTTCGCGCTCATCGAGAACTTAAAGCTGCAGCGCGACCAGACGTCCGAGCCCGCCGCGATCAAGCGGATCGACAAGCAGGCTCTCGGGCTGATCCACCGGATCGAGGTGCAGGAATTTGGCGACGTCACCGTCAACGACCTCCCGCTGATCGACGCGCTCAAGAATCTGGCCGAAAAGTCCACGCAGCACCTGGCGGTCGGCACAACGGCCCCCGAGATCGTCGGCAAAGACGTCGAGGGAAATCGCCTCAAGCTCAGCGACTATCGCGGCAAGGTCGTCATGCTGGAGTTCTGGGCCGGCTGGTGTCCCTATTGCCGCAAACTGATTCCGTATCAGCGGGACCTCGTCAGCAAGATGAAACGCAAGCCGTTCGTGTTGTTAGGGGTCAACGTCGACAAGCGCGCGGAGGCCGGCTCCGTCCAGAAAAAGTACATGACCACCTGGCGCTCGTGGCAGGACGGCCCCTCCGGTCCCATCGCCGCGAAATGGCAGGTTCACGGCTATCCGACGGTCTTTTTGCTGGATCGCAACGGGACGATCCGTTACGCAGGCTCCGCGATCAATTCCGAGTTTTACGACCAGATGATCCACGACCTGCTCGCGGAGGAGGAAGGCAAGAAGGATTCCACCTCCGCCAGCCGCGAGTAAGCGCCGGTTCGCATCTGCTTAAACTTCTTGGAACGCGGCGGCCGAGCGTCGTTCGAGCTCCTCGAGCGAAAGATTGTACGGCTTGGTCAGGTAGTCGATCACTCGCCCGCGCGTGACCCACCAGAAGGGGCCGTAGCCACCAGCGCTCAGCTCGAATCGCGGCCAGTATTCGCGGAGGACCGACTCGTACCAGCGGTTGAGCTCCTCATCGCTCTCTGGCCGCAAGTCGAAGAACGCAACTTGCCATACGGGCGACCACCGGCGCCGAGTTAACGCCAATGTCGCCAGGGATGGCCTTGCCTTGTTCGGCCAAGGAGACCACGGGACCGAAACCAGGACAACGGCTCGCGGTGCGGCAATCATCGGACCGAGCTGCTGCATGCTCTCAACGACGTGCGGCATCGCCTAACCCGTCGGCACGCTCGAGAGCACTTCGGCCAGCAGGGACATTTCCCTACGACTGCCAACGGCAAGCGGGGTCCGTTGGTGCAAGCTTTTCGGCTGAATTTCCAAGATCCGGCCATGGCCGTCCGTTGCGACGCCGCCTGATTGCTCGGCGAGGAACGCCATCGGGTTGGCTTCGTACATCAAGCGGAGCTTGCCTTCGCCGTAGCGGCCCGTCGGCGGGTAGAGGAAGATGCCCCCTTTGATCAGCGTGCGGTGAAAGTCGGCCACCAGCGAGCCGACGTAGCGGGACGAGTAAACGCGGCCCCCCTTTCCCTCGCGCAGAATCGACAAGTACTTCTGATAGCCGGGCGGGAAGCTGGCCGAGTTGGCTTCGTTCACCGAGTAGTAGGGGCCGCTCTCGGGCATCGTGAGATTCGGGTGCGTGAGCACGTAGGCGCCGATCAGCGGATCGAGCGTGAAACCGTGCACGCCGTTGCCCGTGCTGTAAACGAAAAGCGTCGCGGCGCCGTACAGCACGTAGCCGGCTGCCACCTGCTGGATGCCGGGCTGAAGCACGTCGGCCTCCGGCGATCGTTCGGCGTGGCCGTTTATGTCGCGGCGCAAGATGGAGAAGATGGTCCCGACGCTCACGTTCACATCGATATTGCTCGACCCGTCGAGCGGATCGAAAACCACAATGTACTTGCCGTAACGCGGATCGCGCAGCGTGACCGTG
>DASPSM010000252.1:0-6456 GCA_035623955.1 Planctomycetaceae bacterium | reverse complement strand
GTCCTCCTCGGTCCTGCGCTCATCGGCCGGACCGTCGACTTGCCGGTCGACTTGCTCGCGGCGCCGCACATCGACTACTTCCCGCGCCGGCCCGAGTATGCGAACGTCAAGATCCAGCACGCGGACGATGTCTCCGACTTGCTGCTAATCGGGCCGACCACAACCGGAGAGTTCGCGGCCAAGGAGATTCGCGCGGGGCGCTTGCCGATGTGGGAGCCGTCCAATTTCGCGGGTGCGCCCTTCATCGCGTCCTATTCGCCCTTCGCGATTCCTTACTACATCGCGCCTTATCCGATCACGCTGGCCTGGATCGCGCTCTGCGAAGCCCTGACAGTGGGCCTGGGGATGTGGTTCCTGTTGCGGCGGTCGTTCGCGCTATCGTTCTGGCCCTCTGCGATCGGCAGTTGGTGCGCGCCTCTCACCGGCTTTATGACGGTGTGGCACGGCTTCACCGTGATCGGACCCTATTGCTGGCTGCCGTGGTCGCTCTGGGCTGCGGACTTAGCCATCAAGAATGCGCGAGGCTATGCCAGCATTGGCCTCGCGATCCTCACGGCCTTGATCCTGCTTTCCGGGCACCCCGGCGTTGGCGGACTCGTGCTGCTGACGACGGGCCTGTACGTCGTCTGGCGGCTGGCAGGCGAGATTCGCAGCCGCCGTCGGCAAGGTGCATTCGCCTCCGCGTTGGGAATCGGAGCGGCGTGGGTGCTCGGGTTCTGCCTCGCTGCGCCCTATTTGTTGCCGCTGTTCGAATACGGTCGCACGGGCGCGCGGCTGCAACTGCAGTCCACCGGATTCGAGGAGCGACTCCCCGAAGGGCTCAAGGCGCTGGCCGCCATCGTCGTGCCTGATATTTACGGCGGCGACCCGCGGGTCGATTGGCATCGAACCAGCCGCGTCATTCTGCCGGAGAGTTCCGCGGGAGCTTACGCCGGGCTGCTCGGCGCGCTCTGGCTGGCTCCGCTTGCGTGGCGCGACCGCAGGCGGCGCTCGCAGGTGATTTTCCTCAGCCTGCTCGCGATCGTGTCGCTGGGATGGACGCTTAATGTTCCGGGCTTTGTCGATCTGCTGCGGTCCGAGCCGCTGCGACCGCTGGCATCGCTGTCGTACAACCGGTGGGTTCTGGCGACGTCGGTCGCCATCTTGATTCTGGCCGCGATCGGACTCGAATCGCTGCGGACGGAGGCTGTCGGCTTCCGGTGGTGGTTTCTGTTTCCCGTCGTCGTGACGGCCGGATTCGGCTCGTGGTGTCTTTACCGGCGACTGACGGTAATTGATCCGAAGGACCAGCAGCTCTTCTCACTCTCCTACGATACCGGCGCCGCGCTTTCACTGGCTGCGCTCGTTGGTTGGGGGACGACTCTCCGGTCCATCCCTTTCGCGAAGTGGATTCGCGTTGCCGTCATCGCGTTGCTCCCCTTGGAGCTCCTGTGGTTCGGCTGGAACGAGCGTCGCCAGGCCGCCGCGGCGCTTTACTTCCCGCGGATCCCCGTTTTGGAGCAGCTCGCGTTGCTCCCCTTGGGGCGAGTTTGGGGCGTCAGCTGCTTCCCGCCGAATCTCAATCGCACCCACGGCCTCCAAGACGTCCGCGGCTACGATGCCGTCGATCCGGCCAACTTCATCCGGCTGTTTAACCTGACGCTCGACAAACAAGAGTCGATCGCCATGACCTACGCCCGCATCCAGTATGCGCTGCCGCTGGCCCGCGAGACGGCCGCGGGGCCCAGCCTGCATCCGGTTGCCAACCTGCTCAACGTGCGCTACTTGATCTTCCGCCAGCGACCCCCGGCCGGGCTGCCGGTGATCCTCGAAGGGGACGGCTACTGGGTTGCCGAGAACCGCGCGGCACTGCCGCGGACGTTCGTCCCCGAGTCAGTGCAGACCGTCAACAATGACCGCCAGGCGATCTCGGACATGAAGGGTTTCGAATTCGATCCGCGCAAGACGGCCTATGTGACCGACGAACTGCGCCTGCCCGACGCCATTCACGGCGAGGCAAGCGTGCGCTACGAAACGCCGGCGCGCGCGGTAATCGACGCCGACATGCAAACGGCCGGCCTGGTTCTCCTCTCGGACATGTGGGACGCCGGCTGGCGCGCGGAGCTCGACGGTGCCGCCTGCCCGGTCTATCGCGTCGACGTGGCCCTCCGCGGCTTCAAGGTCCCCGCCGGCAAGCATCACATCGTCTGCACGTACGAGCCCGAGAGCGTGCGCACCGGTTTCCGCGCGGCCGCCGCCGCGGCATCGATCCTCGCGTTGTGGGCGATCACGAAAGGCAGCCGCGGCTTGCGAAGTCGGCTGGCGCCTAAGTTTCTCGGGAAGCGAAGCTCGGGCTAGGCAGCTCCTGCGCCGACCACTACGGTCCGACGGCCCTGAGCGCTGATTTCTCCGCGTGGGAGCGTTGAATCTGACTGGCGCCGATCTTACTGATCAGTGCCGGCACGTTCGGCAGGCCGCTGGCCTCGATGCTCAGCGTCAGGCAGTTCGGGGCTTCATCCGTCACGATCGAAACGCGCAGATCCTTCACGGCCACGCTCGCGAGATCCATCTCCGGCGTGCTCCCGCTGCCGGAGAGGTTGCGCGCGATTTGCATCGCGCGGCCGGCGTCGACGAGCACGGCTTTGCTGCTGGTCGGCGTAAGTCGCGCCAGCACCTTGCTGTAGGCCTCGTCTGCCAGGATCGAGTCCTTGCCGCCGCTCGCGCGCAGGGCAGCGCTTGCGGCCTCTTGCGTGCCGACAATCAATGCGCGGTCGGCGGCGCGCAACACGACGATCGGCGGGATCCCAGGAAACTGGTATTGCTCGCCGCGGATTCCCTCGATCGTCACATCGCGTGGCTGCGAGTGACGGACTCCCACCATCGCCGCAATCGCCAGAATCTGATTCCAGATGGCCTCGCTCTTCGCGGCGTCCTTCACGGCAAAGACGGCGGCCATCTCGGGAACGTGCGCATGCGGGCCCTCGGCCTTGGCGGCCGTGGGCAGGACGAAAAACGCAACTTCCTCGACGTTGGCAAAGATCTCGCGCCCCAGATCCATGCCCGTCACTTCGACGGGTCCTTCCGAGGAGGACTTGGCCGCTGGTGCCGGAGTGGCGGGATTTAATCCCACGAGAACGACCGCCGCGGTGCCGCGCGGCACCGACTTGAGCGATCGGCCGCTGAAGGGGGCCGTGCGAATCAGGTTGTACGCCAGGTTGTGATGCCCGGGCAGGAGGTTCATCCGGCCGACGATCTGCACGCTGGCGTCGGTCACTCCCGCGCTCAGCGTGAGCGATTCGAGGTGCTCCAAATCGAGGAGCCCGGCCACAATTCCTGCTTCCTGACCCTTCATCAACGTCCGCAACCGGCGAGCCGTCTCGCGCCCGTCGACGTACGCAAACAGCAGGGCGTTTCGGCGTTCGCCTTCATGCGCCTTGAACGCCGGGCGCATGGCCAGTCCCTCCGCCTTGGGATTTCCGAGTCGCTCGACGGTCGCGGCCACCGTTTCGCGGTTCGTTCCGGCAACAAGCAGCCGCGCGGTGACGGTGATCCAGAATTGCCGCGGCCCGTCGTGGAACCGGTAGGTCTTGAAGCTGCCGATTGGCTTGTCCGGCTCGACCAACTGCACGGCTGTTTCCAGTAAGCCGCGAATCAGGTCGCAGTCGCCCGGATGGATCACCAGGACGCCCTCGGGCATGTTTTTCAGTTGCTCGTCCAATCCCGTGATCGCGAGGGCCGCACCGCGAAACTTCTTCAGCTCTGCCACGAGGGCCGGGCTCAGGGTGAAATTGGCGGGGAAGACCAGGCCGTTGCCGAGCGGAATGCCCGGCGTGGCTTGCCCCTCGGCCGGGGCCGGCTCGGCGCCGGGCTCTCGGACGAGGCCCATCATTTTGGCAAGGCGGGCAATCTGATCGCCGGGCCGGTTGAGTTCGACGTAGGCAATCGCGTCCGGAGGCATCAGCCGTGCCAGATCGGCCGCCGCCAAGTCCTCCCGGCACTGGGCCAGCCGGACCTCGGCCTCGTGGCGTAGTGCGGCCGGCGCGGCCGAATCGGAAATCACGCGCTCAAACGCGGCGGCCGCCCCGGCCAGGTCCCCCTCGTGGACTTGCAGGTAAAATCCCTTTTGGACAAAGGCGGCAGCATCCTCGGCCCGAGCCGCAACCGACGCCAACGAAACCACCAACCCGCAGAGTGCCAACCGTCGCGCGAGCAATTTGGACATCATTCGACTGCCTCCTGGCCTGGTGCGAGCCTTTCGAAAACAGCCCGGGCGGCTCCCGCGGAACCGCCGGCGGTCATTGATTCGCTCCCCGCGCCTGGATCTTAGCGGGAATTTCCTTGAACGTGGTGACGCCGCTCCCAGCCAAGATGTATGGTAGCCTGGCGGGACGCGACGCCGTTACGGTCGTCACGGGAAGAGCACCGATTTGCGCTTGCGATCGCAGTTCACATCTGCGCGGATGCCGCCGTTCTCGGCTTGTTATGTTCGTGGCGAAGAAAAAGGAGTCGTGGTGATCGGGAAGCGAGTGCTTGGTGACCCAAAACATCTGGCTCGATTACTGGGCATTTGCCAGGCGCTGCCGGAGGTAAACATTTCCGGTGACCAGCACCTGGCGCTCCGCGTCCGCAAGAAGATCTTCGCCTATTACCTCGACGACCACCACGGCGACGGCATCGTCTCGATTTGCTGCAAGTCCACGTTACCCCAGCAGGCCGAGCTTGTGGCTCGACACCCGGACCGATACTACGTGCCCCCTTACGTCGGGCCGAGAGGCTGGGTGGCACTCCGACTTGATCTCCCCAAGGTTGATTGGAATGAGGTCGCCGACCTCGTCTTCGCGGCGTATCGAATGCAGGCTCCGCGCCGGCTGGTTGAGCAAATCGAGTAGCTCATGGCGCGACCACTCCTCGATCTGCAGACGCTCGAGCGTTCGCCGACGGTGGCCAATTGTCTGATGAATCGCGAGCGGGAGATTCGCGGCACGAATAGTTATGCGGCCGACCTCGGCTTCGATGTGATTGAATTCCTTCTTGAAGCGCTGGAAGGCCACCAGTCGGTCGCGTGGCTTGACCTCTGCTGCGGAACGGGCCGGGCGTTGATTGAGGCGGCCGACTCCTTTCGGAATCGAAAGCTGGCGGGCCGAGTTTCTCTTGTTGGAGTCGATCTCGTCGATATGTTTGCCCCCGTCGCAGCAGGAATCGAGAATGTGACGCTCCGAGCCGTTTCCGCTCACGACTGGAGTCCGCCAGGAGTCTTCGATCTCATCACGTGCGTGCACGGGCTGCACTACGTGGGAGATAAACTCGGTTTGATCGCGCGAGCCGCGTTGTGGTTAACGGCCGACGGCTTTTTCGCGGCGCACCTGGATCTCAGCAATGTCAAACTGGTCGGCGCCAAGTCGGCCAACGCGCGATTTGGGAAAGAGTTCAAACGCTTGGGACTTGACTACGACCGCCGCCGTCACATCGTTTCTTGCTCCGGGCGCCGGCAGATTGCATTCCCGTTTCACTACGTGGGCGCCGACGATGCAGCGGGCCCCAATTTCACGCGGCAGCCCGCGGTTGATTCGTACTACGAGTCGTGATGAGGTGAAATCTCGTATGAGCCGAAATTTGCTCGGACCGGAGAAGGCACCGCGCCGCGGCTTTGAGCACGCAGCTAAAGATCTCTTGAGGCGCCGGAAATCCAGAACTTGTCCAGTACCAACAGGCGAAGCTGAGCGGCCAGCGAACGTCGAATGGTTCCGAAACCCGGATCACGTGAAATTCTTCTTCTGGGAAGCCCATGCAATAGATGAGGGCACACCCGATCTGGTACCAGTAGGGCTGCGTCCATTCGTTGTTAATCGGCGACTGAAGAGCCGCGCGAATGCGGACGCACAGCTCTTCTCCACCGGGAAGATGGCGAACGCTCGCCTCGACAGGCGGAAAATCGTTCGGAGGATCGGCAATCGGCATCGGCTCACCCGGCGATGTCGCCCGTCTTCATTGCGGAATCTCGACGGCAGTTCCCGCGATCAAATGACCGCGCTCAAATGCGTCAAGAAGCACGGGCGGGGAAGCCGCCCGTGGCACCCGCTCGGTGGCACCGCGATTCTACCGCCCGCTTGACACCTCCAGCACGATCTTGCCGCGGGTGTGGCCCGACATGATTTCGGTCCAGGCTTCGCGGGCTTGGGCGAGGGGATAGGTTTTCCCGACCAGCGTCTTGAGCTTGCCGGCGTCGATCAGCTCGGCCAGTTTCCTCAGGTTTTCGGTCGATGCCTTCATGCTCATCATGTTGGCTTCGACTTTGTGCCTGGTAGCCTCTTCGGCAGAAGGGGGCTGCGCGGTGGCGACGAGCCGGCCCCCCGGTTTGAGGACGCCAAACGAGCGGCGCTGCGTGTCGCCGCCGATCATCTCGAGGACCAGGTCGACATTTTTCGCGACCGACTCGAAGGGCGTCGCCTTGTAGTCGATGACCGTGTCGGCCCCCAG
>DASPSM010000223.1:0-4956 GCA_035623955.1 Planctomycetaceae bacterium | reverse complement strand
TGGTAAACCTGCCTCCATGAACCCGAGGCGTAACAACAGATTGCATTACGGGTGCAAGTCACTGATTCGACACAGGTTGAACGCCATTGCGTCGGAATTTGAGTCGGGGCACCATTTCCCAAACCGACAGCTTCGCTGTCGTTTCGGAACCGACGGCCGGGTACCCGCTAGCGGGTGCGTCGGTTTGGGAAACTGAACGTCGCAACGATTCCACAATCGCCGGTCCACCCACCGTCGCCCTCAAAGCACTTACGACGCAGATGCTATCTGTTGTCGCGCCAGTGGCCAGAGGAGCGACACCCCCTTCGGGGGTTGAGATGCTCCCCACAACGATTCGAGCTTCTTCTTCCGCCGATGGGCTCGGCGCATGCGGCAGAATCGTGACACGCGGCACGTCCGGCGTCCTTGGATTGTTCCGTCCAACGCGACCGCCGACTTGCGGCGGCGCGTCGAACCTGGCCGGCGGACTCTCCGATCCGTCGTTCTTTGCGGGGGAAATGAACCGGCCGCAATCAGCCGGTGCTTGGGAACCGAAGAGATTAGGTCGGGCCGCGTTTGGTGGTTCCGCTTGACGACTGTTCCGGAGCAATACCGATGAGGCGTCTGACCCCGGCCGGGGTGAGCACGATGATGGTGGTCGTGGTCGCCCTGTTGGTGACGGCCTATTTTGCGAAATTGATGCGTGCGGAAGAACGCCGCCCTGTCGCGACGACGCAGCCGATGCCTGGCGCGACGACGCAACCGCGGCCCGTCGAGGTGCGCAGCGTGCCGACAGCCGCCACAACGCTCGAGCCGGGAACCGTGATTACCGCGGCCCAGTTGGGAATGAGCCGAGCGCGGTCCGACGCTTTGGGGCCCGACGTGCTCCAGGATAAATCGGTCATCGGTCGCGTGGTCAAAGAGCGGATCGCCGCCGGATCGCTGATTCGCTCGGCCCAACTCTACGCGACCGGCGAACGTCCGCAGTTGACAGCGTCTCGCGGGATGCGGGGCGTTTCGATCGCGCTCCGCCGCGCGGTCTCCCCGATCACTGGCCTGACGGAAGGACAGTACGTGGACGTCTATTTGACGCCCCGGGCCGACGCCGCCAACGACGGGCGGCTTCAGGGCGCGGTCACGCTGACGCTGTTTCGCGGCGTGCGGCTGCTGGCGGTCACTCCGAGCCCCCCTGGCACCGAGGCAGTGGACGTGGCGATGCTCGAGCTGACTCCCGATCAGGCCGCCGCGTTGATCCTGGCACGGCAGCGCGGCGACATCGCATTGAGCTCAAACCCGGAAGGCAAAGGGGACGGCGGAATCGCGCTCAAGCCTCGGGACCGAGCGGCCTTCGACGAGCTTCTGGGTCGGCCCGCCGATCCCGCCGCGTCGGCCGGCCGCCCGACAACGTTTACGAGCGAAGTCTTTAAGGGGAGCGCGCGCTCCACCCGGCAGTTCGAGGAGCGGACCAAGACCGAGGCCGCTCCCACCTCCACGCCCGCGAATTCGTCGACGTTCGGCCCCCAGTGGACGCGGCGATCGTGGGTCCAGCCGCAGCCGGCGCAACCGCGGCAGCCAGTGGCGCCGGCACTCCGGTCGCCCCTCGATCGAGTCTCGATGCTTCCGGACCAGACAACCTTCCGATGACTCGCATCGGTCGCACGCCTCTACCCAGACGCCAAGGCAGCTTAAAACGATGATCGGTCCCCGGATTCGCATCGACGATCGCAAGTCGTTCCAGAAATTGAAAAGGGTTCTCGAACGCCGCATCGTCGACGCAGTCGATCTGTCGAAAGCGACCGAGCTGACGGCGGGCGGCCTCCGCGAAGAGGTGCAGGCCCTGGCCACCCATGTCTGCGCCTCCGAATCGGTCGGCCTGCCGCCCGAAATGCGTGAACCGATGGTCCGCGAAATCCTGGATGAGATTTACGGTTTCGGTCCGCTCGAGCCGCTGATGCGCGACCTCGAGATCAGCGAAATCCTGGTGAACGGGCCCGACAACGTGTCGATCGAGCGGGACGGCCGGGTGAAAGAGACCGAAATCCGCTTTGCCGACGAGGCCCACCTGTTGCAGCTGATTCAGCGGCTGGCCCGCCGCGCGGGCAGTCGGATCAACGATCGCGCGCCGGTCGTCGAGGCGCGGCTCCCCGACGGCAGCCTGTTGAACGCGATCATTCATCCGCTGGCGGCCCGGGGCCCGATGCTGTCGATCCGTCGCACGAATTCGACTTCGCTCCGACTCGAAGACCTGCTGCGACTCGGAGCACTGGCCCCCGAGATGGTTGATTTTCTGGCGGCGGCCGTGCGCGGGCGTCTGAACTTGTTGATCTCCGGGGCGAGCGGATCGGGCAAGACGACCACGCTGGGCTGCCTGGCCCGGCTGATTCCCGAGCGCGAGCGGATTATCACGATCGAAGAGACCGCCGAATTGGACCTGGGCCGCGCCGGCGTGATTGCGCTGGAGACGCGATCGACCAGCCGCCCGGGGCAGGTCGCGGTCACGCTGCGGGAGCTGTTGCGAAGTGGCTTGCGGATGCGGCCCGACCGGCTGCTCGTCGGCGAAGCGCGGGGGGGCGAAGTCCCCGACCTCTTGCACGCGATGAACGCCGGGCACGCGGGATCGATGTTCACCGTCAACGCCATCGGCACACGAGACGCGGTCGAGCGGATCGAACTGTTGGCGGCCGGTTCGCGAACCGAGCCGACGGCCGACGCGCTGCGTCACCAGGTCGCGTCGGCCGTGCAAATCCTGGTGCACGTCGCGCGGCTTCCCACCGGCGAACGCAAAGTCGTCCGAATCTCGGAGCTTTGCGGCTACTTCGAGGGGAGCTACGCGATCGAGGATGTGTTCATCTATCGGGCGGTCGGCACCGACGACGAGGGACAGACGATCGGGATGTTCTACTCCACCGGTTACGAACCCCTCTGCCTGCCGCAACTGGCCTCGCTGGGTCATGCGATCGAGAGCGAGATGTTCGCTCCGAAGGAACTGAGCCTGCAAGCGGTCTCATGATCACCCTCTCCCGGTCCGCCGGGAGAGGGCCGGGGTGAGGGCCGCCTTTCAAATTCAAAAAGCCAAGGAAGCTCACCCTGCCCTCTCCCATCGGAATGGAGAGGGTCACTGCCGAATCGGGGGCCTGTCGGGTCATGACGTCGAGCACGGCGATCGAGCGGCTTCGAATCGAGCCGCGACCGGAATTTGCCGACATCCTGCGCGACGAGCCGTTCGCGTCGGGCGACCGGGGTGGCCGCGCGGAGCGCATCAATCGCGCGTTCGATCGTTTGGTCGTGCAGTCGGGAACGCGCCTGTCCGGCCCGGTGGTGTTGCGGCTCTGTCTGCTCGTGGCTCTGGCCAGCGGCGGGTCGGTTTTCGTCCTCACCGAGAACCTGCTGGCGACGGGATTGACCGCCGGCGCGAGCGCTCTGGTGCCGGTGCTCGAGCTTGCCGTTCGTCGCGCGAGGCGACGGGCCAAACTCTCCGAGCAGCTTCCGGCGCTCGTCGAACAGATGCTGCGAACCGCGCGGGCCGGGCGCGACTGGCAAGCGAGTTTGGAACAGGTGGCCCTCCGCACGGCCGCCCCCCTCGGAGACGAGCTGCGGCTGGCGCTAGGGCGCACGCACTTGGGGCTCTCTCTGGGCGACGCGCTTGGGGAGCTTCCGGAACGAACGGGCCTGCCGGCCATGCACGTCCTGGTGGCCGCGATTCGGCTTGCCGAGCGGCGCGGCGGCGACCTGGCCGATTGTCTCGAAGACCTCGCGAAGTCGGTCCGCCAGCGGGCGCGAGAGGTCCGGCAGTCGCGCGAAGCGACCGCGCTCGAATGGGCCTCGGGCGTGTTGGTCTTTTTGCTGCAAGCGCTCGTCGTGTGGCTCTTCGTGGTGGCCGACCCGCAGCAAGTCTCGCGGATGGTGGCGTCGCGCGCGAGCCTGGCCCTGGCCGCCGCGGCCGGCACGATCCTGATCGCCGGCTGGTATTGCCTGCTCCGGTTTTCCGCGGCACGGCGGGGCGCCTGAGATGATTCGCGCCGTCACACCACGCGCAGGCACTCATTCACGAGAGGATCAGCTCGCCAGCCGCGACTGGCAGCCCGATCGGATCCTCGAGCGGCTCGAGTCGCAGCCGGCCGACGCTTCAACCGCGCCGCCAGCAACGTTGACCGATTCGACGCTCGCACACGTTGCCGACTGCGTCGCCCAGGCGCTGCCCGAATCACAGGCGCGAGCCGCGGACCTCCGAGCCGACCTCAAGCGGGCCGGGCATTACGAGCCGCTGGCCTATCAAAAACTGGCGGCCCTGCGGTACGCCGGCATGATGGCGTCGCTGGTCGTATTCGGCACGCTGGCGATTCTTGCATCCAGCGCCCTAGAGCCCTGGTGCGTGGCCGGCGTCGCGGTGGGCATGCTGGCGAGCTGGTCATTGCCGGTGTGGCACTTGCGACGCCGCGCCGCCCGGCGGATGCGCGAAATCGAGCAAGCGATCCCCGATCTGGCGGACATGGTCCGCGTCTGTTTGTCTCAGGGACTCGCGGTTCCCGCGGCGCTCGCGACAGCCAGCCGCGAGCTGCGTCCGATTCATCCCGCGCTTGCCGACGAGCTGTCGATCGTTTGCCGACAAGCCGAGCTCGACTCGCTACAGACGGCCCTCGAGGACTTCGAGCAGCGGATCGACCTGCCGGAGCTGCGGTCGCTCGTCTCGCGCCTGCTGGAAGCGGACGAGCTGGAGCCAGTAGCCGCGACGCGGTGACGGCGACTATCCGTCGCGCAGCATCTCGGTCGCGGCGTTCTTGCCGCAGGCGCCGATCACTCCGCCCCCCGGGTGGGCCGCGCTGCCGCAGAGATAAAGGCCCTCGATGGGGGTGCGGTAATCGCTGTAGCCGGCCACCGGCCGCAGGTTGAAGAGCTGGTGCAGCGGCATGGCTCCCTGGAAGATGTTCCCCCCGGTGAGGCCCAAGATGCGTTCGAGGTCGACGGGGCTGAGCACCT
>DASPSM010000213.1:0-21919 GCA_035623955.1 Planctomycetaceae bacterium | reverse complement strand
CCCTTGGGCGGGCGGCGGATCGGCTTGCCGTCTTGCGTCGTGTCGATCGCGCCGGTCTTTTCGTTGTAGAGCCACTCGTGACATTTCTGGCAGTCGCGGCGGGCCACCTGGGGGTATCGCTTGAGCAGCAACACCCCGCTTACGAGTTTGGGGCGCCCGCCTCCGGCGATTGCGATTCTTCCGACGCTTCGTGCGACGGCTGCGAATCGGACGGCTCGAGCTGAAACACGATCGCCTGCAGCCGGTCGTAAAGCGTCACCGGCAGCTTGCGCAGCGTCGCCCCGTCGTGCGGCACCGGCTCCCCCTTGGCGTTCTTCAAATCCCAGTTCTTGATCGCCTTGGCGAGAAAAGCCGCCACGCGCTCGACCTTCTTGTCCGCCTGCAAGTTGTCGAAGCCGTTGCCATAAACGGCCGCCCGATCGCTGGCCGTCGCCGCCCGATACGTGAACGAAACGGCGGCATGGAGCCCCGGGGCCTCCTTCACGTAGCCATTGACCGTGTATCCGTCGTCGATGAATCCGATGGTCATGTTTTTGGTCCAAAGTCCAAGGTCCAAAGTTGAAAAGTTGAGTCCAAAGTCCAAGGTCCAATGTCCAAGGTCAAAGGCGACAGAGCCGGAACGCGGTTTTCTCTTCCCGACTTTGGACCTTGGACTTTGGACCTTGCACCAGGCGAAGCGGCTACCCGTGGGCGTTGGTGACGCTGAATTCCAGCGTGCTGCCCGTCTTGCGGGCTTGCCCGTCGATTTCGAGCTTGATTTCGTCCCCCTTCTTGGTGACGACCGGGTTCTTGCCCGGCCACATCAGGTAGGGCGTCGAAAAGGTCAAGGTCGAGACCGTCGAGTTGATCGTTTCTTCGGCATTCGTGAAAACGGCCGTCGCCGAGCCGAATGAGGCGGCGGCAATGTTGTAGAGCGACGTTTCCGTCGAGGTCCAGGGGGTCTGCATCTTGACGGTCACGGTCCGGTCGACGGCGGGGATTTGCGAGCGTGTCAGCTCGTTGACGAATCGGTCGACGAGCAGATGGTTGTCGATCGTCAATTCCCAGCTGAACCCCGAATACGCCGTCCCCCCCAGCAGCGTGAACGCCACGTCGGAATAGATAAACGGGCGCTTGGTGTCGGTCGTCATTCCAGTGGGGAAGCTGCCGGCGTTGGCGACCGATTCGGTCTCGGCCTCGACCTCCAAGGCACAGCGCAGCTGGGCGTTGCCCGGCGAAGAACTGAACGTCGCCTTGCCGACATAGCACGGTCCGTAGGTAAAGACCTTCGCCACGCGGTCAATCATCAAGTAGAAGCTGGGGAGCGTCTCCGTGAGAGAATAAACCTCGGAAGTGGGACCCGATCCGAGGATATAAGCCAGGAGATCGTCCATCATCGTGACGTCGCAGAGCAGATTGACCGTGCCGGAGATTTTGTACGGCATCGTCCGCGTGCGTTCCTCGGCATAGGAGCGCGTGCCGCGGATGCCGGGACTGTCCGAGAAGGATCGCTGCGCGACGATCGATTCGCTCTCGAATTCGAGCCACAGCGACGAGTTGGAGAAGCTCGACGTCGACGAGAGAGCCATTTGTGATGAAAAGCCGATTGACGGTGTGCCCATGCCTCTGGTCCTTTATGCGGCTGCGTGAGAGCCGAGCGTCTTGATGAGGTTTTCGCGGAGCAGGTTGACGGCCCGCTGCGCCTGTTCGTCGTTGATGCCTAAGAATGGTCGGGCGGGAATCCGGCCGGTTCCGTGTTGGTGAAAGGCGGCGTAGGGAATTGCGGTGCCGAATCGCAGCCGATTCGAGCTGATCTCCCGAACCGTTCCCGAGGCCTGCGATGTGACCGAGCTCCTCAAGGCGCCTGTATCGATCAGCGGCTTGGAATCGCGATTGTGCCCTTTGGGTCGCGGCTCGCTTGAGCCGAGCCCAACCCTCACCGAACGGCGACTGGCTCGACTCGAATCCCTCGGCAATTGCCTGCATGAAACCCTCCAGCCACTCCTCGAAGACGGGCGAAGCGTCGAGCGTCTCGATCGATTGCACAAACCCGAGGAGCCAGCCATCGAACTGCTCAATGGGGATTTCGTGCGTCACGGTTCCTGCCGTTCCTCTTGCGACTTCACAGAGGACTGCCGCTGCTTGCGCGCTTGGGCCGCCAGCTCTGCTGCGCTCGCCAGCGCCACTTCGATCGGCTCGCCGCGGTCGATCGGCTGGCGTCCCGTGTCAAACTGCCGGTGCACTCTGCCGACGAGCTTCGTTTCCGGAGCCAAGCCGAAGGCCTGCTTGTAGGCCGCGGCGTTGGCCGCGACGTCGTCGCTGGGAAAGTGCCGGCGGCCGCATTGCGCGTGCAGCAGCATCCTCGGCTCGGGGTTGGCGCCGACGTCTTCTTTTGAAGTCGAGGTCGCCCGCCTGGTCGGCTCAGACACTTTGGACCTCTTTGTCTCTCGCCTGCCGAATTGCGTCGTAGACGATGCGGCCCAGCGCCTGCCGCATCTCGCCTGTTTCGAGGCCCAGTGCGTCGACCGCGTCCCTCGAAACGACCAGGGCAACGTTCCAATCGCCCGGGTTCTCGCTGCGTGCCGCCGTCGCTTTGATTCGCACGTCCATCAACTCACCAATCGCGAAAACGCTGTCCTTCGCCGTCCAAAAGTTGACGTTAGCTGGCATCCTGCGTTCGCACCTCGCGGCACTCAGCGTCGATCTCGATCGCGCACAGCCAAAGATTCGCGTACCAGGCCGACGGATCGACCGTGATCAACGATTTGACCGTCGTCTTGACGCTCTCGGTCGTCAGCGGTCCGAGCTGCTTCATGTGGAACAGCCGGCGAATGTTCTGCTTCCATTGCAGCTCCTGCTCGAAGCCGATGCCCTGTGCCGCATTGCCGGCCTGGTCCTGATTGTCGTTGTTAACGATCGCCACCAGGATTTTGTAAACGACCGTGTCGAGGTCGTTCGTTCCGGTCGCGGGCAGCTCCTCGCCAATCGGAGCAATCGTGACGAACGGAAAGTTCTGCTGGTTTCTGTCGGTCGCAATCTTCTGGATGAAAACATTCGACGAGCTCAAACCGACGAGCGTGCCGCCAGTGATCGCACCCTGAATGGCGCTCTGAATATCCTGCATCGCCCGATAAACAACCGCATCCGCCACAGGTGGGACCTGTCTTAGTCGGCGTTGGCCGTTTCGGCCATCACGGCCGACGCCAACGAATCTGTGCGGGCTAGCCGCGTGAAGTTTTTTACCGCGCCCATGCGGCTAGCCCGCACAAACCGCGCAGCGGGCGGCTAGCCCGCACGAAGTGCGAAGCAGCCGCTAGCCGCGTGACGATTTTTCAGCGCCCACGCGGTTAGCCCGCACGAACCGCCCCCGGCGCTCAGCTGCCGGTCCTGTAGACGGCTTGGAACCAGGCTTGGAAGGAATCGAGATAGTTGGCGAAGGTGACGACGATGAAATACTGGCTGCCGACGCTGAGCCCCGAGTTGCCGGGGATTTTGCCGGCGGGTCGAGCGCAGCGAGCCCTCCAACCGAATACCACCCTCGCACGGTAAATCGACCGAGCAGGGGATCCGAGATGACGTTGTTCAGCATGCGTTTTCACTCGAGGGAAAGCGGAGTTTCACCACAAAGACACAAAGGCACGAAGTGGATTTGGCAGGAGACAGAAGGGACGGATTCATACCTTTGGCGGCTCGGTTGAGTCACTAGCCGAAGCACTCTTGATGTGAACTTCCGAGTTCTTTGTGCCTTCGTGCCTTTGTGGTGAACCCACGCTTTGATCTGCTTGTGTCGCGTCGCCGTCCTCTTCCATGTGTTTGCGTTCGGTCTCGTAGTCCTCGCCCGCTTTGGCGGCGATCGTGCGGTTGGAGAGGACGCCGAGTTGTTTGTAGACTGCGGCCGCCTGGGCGGTTGCCAGTTCGTCGCGAGTTGCGACCGTCGGCGGGACGATCTGCAGCTCGACCAGCGCGAGCAAGGCGTCGACGTCGTCGATACCGAACGGCGCAAACCGTCCCGTGTGCGCCGCGATTGCCAGCACCTTGCGGAAGATCCGGCGGAACCGGCTCGCGAAGAATCGCTGGTCGGCCTCTCGGGCTTTGACGAAGGGGGACTCGGCGATCAGCGTCGAGGAATAATTCGCGTTGCTGGCATCGCCCGAGATCATGTACTCGGGCATGTTCCAACGGGTGCCGACGGCCCGCATGATGTACTGGGCCGCGGCGACCGACGATTCTTCTTGCCCGTCGGGCAGCGGCTTGTATTCCTGCCCCTTGGGGACGGAGAAGACGCTTCCCTTCTGGATTCGCATCTTGCCCTTGGCGCTCGCGCCGGTCGTGACCGGGTTGGCGTTCGCGATCGCCAGGTTTTGCGCCATTTGCGGCGTCGTGCCGGTGGGCATCTGCGTGATCCACGGGACGGCCGCTCGCATGGCCGAGCCGAGGGCGACCGCGTCGCGGAGTTTGTTTTCGCCGACCAAATCGGTGAGCACCGCCCACATATCCGGGAGCCCGCGCTTCACGTTCCGGTCGGTGTTGACTTTGATGTGTTCGATCAGGCCGCTGCCGAGTCGCAGGGCCAGCTCGAGGTCGTCGTTGGGAAGGAAATCGAAGTCGGTCCCCTCCGGGTTCCACAACACGTGATAGCCGACGACCGTTTCGATGTCCGACGCGTACGTGACGACGCCGAACACCCAATCGAGCGGCACCTCGACGGCGAGCCAATCCTCGAAGTCGGTGGCGTTGCCCGGCTCGGTGACCCGCTCGGGCTCGATGAACCGCGTGCGGGCGATGCCGTTCTTGTCCGGATAAAGGGCCGTAAACGCCTCGCCGTCCCGCCGCACCCGGTTATGCAGCTCGCGTTCGCGGTCGCCGATCCAATCGTTGACGTCGCAGAACTCGTCAATGACGTCCTGCACACACTCGGCCAGCCCATCGGGCGCCTGGCGTCCTGAGCGTCCGAGAGAAGGCCGGTCGGCCACTTCGTAGGTAAAGCCCTTGGCGATGACGTAATTGCCGAGAGCCTCGAGCGCTCCGATCGCCATCGGCGCCGTCTGCGCGACGATGCGAGCCGCCCCGCGGATCATCGCCAGCTGGGCCTCGGTCTGAAAAATCGGCCGGTTCCAGCCGTGCCGCCGATCGTCGATGAGCGACAAAGGCAACAGCGGCTTGCCGAAGCCGAAGGTCGGGTCGTCGATCAGAAATTCGAGCGGATCGACCCAACTTTCGCCGGCCCGCGAGACGTAAGCGTCGAAGTCCCACTCGAACAGTTCGCGGCCGCTGGCCGCCCCGTGGCTGGGGCCGGAAGGGGACCCCGACGACGAAAAGTCGTTCAGGGCAGGGCTTTCAAGCAACTCACGTAATTGATCCACAACTTCATTTTGCGCTCGCCGGGCGAGTTTGCCTAGCCCTTGTTTCTACGCGCGTAGAAACAACCTGGAAAATTCTCAGAAATGCCGGCCCGCGAGGCGGCGGCTGGCAGGGCGCAGGGCCCACGAAGCCGCCGCGATCACGACGATAACGATCGGAGTCGCGATGTCCGTGACAGAATCCTGCACCGCGAAATGCGAAGCGGCCGCACCTGTCAGATCGAAGAAGATGCCGGCGTAGGCCCATTCCTTGAGGCGCGGCGTCCGGGGGAGCAGCAGGGCGATCACCCCCAGGAGCTTCCAAGCGCCGAGGATCGCGCAAAGATAAACCGGATAGCCCAGTCGCGTCATGATCTCAACGACCTGTGGCGGCCGCATCAAATCGAGAACGCCTCCGTACGCGAACACAAAGACGACCAGCAAGGTGGCCAACCAGTAGGCGATCGTGCGGCCGCGGGACGGGACAGGCGGGGCGGGCGGGCTGCTCATCGTCGGCTCCTTTATGGGCGTTGGAAAGCGGGGTTACGACCTGGGGCTGCAACGGAAATGGTCGCCCAGCATCGATTTAGGATCCAGGGTCTTGCTTTTTCTGCATGCGGGTGGCACTCTGGCTTTACTTAAAAAAACCTGAAGCCGGGTCCCATCTCACTGGCTTATCTCACTTTGGCATCGGCCACTGTGGGGGGGACCCGCCGAACGGTTTTTTCTCGCGGCGTTTTTTCAGTCAGCGCTTCCTGAAGCGACAAGGCGAGGAACCAAGAGTGGGCTATATCGTTAAGGCGGTCAGCGCGTCGGGTTGCAAAATGTGGATGCAGGCCCCCAGGCAAAAGTCCCATCGGAATTTCGGGCCGCGTGCGGATGCCGAAGTCTTCCGCACGCAAAAAGACGCCCAGGCCGTCATCGACAAGCTCCCCGAATCGTTCCGGCAAATCGGCTTCAACTTTGAAGTCGAACGGGCCGGTGAAGGCTAGCCGCGCTCCGGCACCCGGTGATAGTGGATCGTCATCTGGATCTGCTCCTTCGCATCCTTGGGCGAGATCGTGCGGAGCGACCAGTCGTGGTGGTCCGCATCCTTCCAGATGTCGACTTGCCGCCACGTCGCCGTCTTGCCGGTCGAATCATCGCGGCCGGTGACCGTCAGCGTCAGCGTCTTCGTCTGCGAATTGTACGTCCCCTCGCCGGTGGCAAAACTGGTCGCCGTCGCATCGACCCAGTTGAGCAGGTACTTCTTGGCGAGCGGATCGTAACCGAGCACCTCGTGCCCGATGAACGGCGCCCCCATGAAGGTGCCATCGAAATCGGTAATCAACCACCGCCCGCCCAACAACTTCACCGTCGTCTTCGCCGGACTGCTGACCGGCTTGCCATCCCTGCCCGTCGCCTCGATCGTCGCCTCCCAATGCCCGACCCACTGCTTGAGGGCGTCGGTCTCGGGATGGGTGGCGGCGGCCTTTTTGTCGGGCGGCGACGCAGCGGGCGCCTTCTTCGGCTCGTCGGCGGCCAGGCAAACTGCCGCATTGGCCACGAGCACGACCAGAATCATCGGACGGGTCTTCTTCATGAGCGGTCATCCTCGGATGGGAAAAATGCATCGGTCTGACCGCATTGTCCGGCGGCACGTGGTTCCGTCAACTCTCAAGGATGAAGCGTCACGTCATTTCACCGGCAAAATCGTCTTCGTCTTATACCCGCAGTCGCAGTAGCGGTACTGCACGCGGGCTTCTTCCTTGAGGATCGTCCGCCGGCAGCGGCAGTAGGTCTGGCACGTCGGGCAGATCGGCGGCGCTTGCTGGAGTTGCCAGAGGCGCATTGGGCTGCCGATGGGGGCGGGCCCGGTTGATGCCGGTTGGCCGGTCTGTGCGTTTCGGCTCTTCATCAAGCCTCCTCCTTGTAGCGGGCGGTGACCAGTTGCCGGATGAGGGTGACCGCCATCTCGAGAGCGTCGGGGCCGTCGTCGAAGCGGCCGTTGGGGAGTTCTTTGAGCTGCTCGACGAGCAGGGCGGCTCCGACGCTGCCGCGCAGGAAGCGGACGCGGGAATTCGCGAACTGCCAGTGCAGCGTGTTGAGGATGCGGGAGTATTTGTTGATCGTGTGGTGAATGCAGTAGATGCTCGCAAAAGCGCCGCTTTGGTGCAGCAGCCTGTCGATCTCGTACGAAATCAAAAGCTGTCCGAAATTCTCTTCGACCGCGATCCCCACGACCGGGCAGTTCCCGAAGAATTCGAGGACGTCGCGGTGGATGCGGCTGGCCGCGGCGGTGATGTCGGTGTGGTCGAGGGTCGCGTCGACGTAGAGCGTGCCCGACTGGTGCAGGGCCACGCGGACGCGTGCGCAATAATCGCCGACGCCGGCCTGGCTTTCGGTCTGTCGGGGAGCGGCGCCCTTCGGGTCGCAGGCGACGACTTTGCAGGTCAGCTCTCTTTCTGGGGGGAGCACGTCGAACCAGATCGCGTTGTCGTCGAAAAACGCCGCACTGAACAGCGTGCTATCCGATCGCGACGGCGGACGTTGTTGGAGCTGCCCTTCGGCATTGGGGCCGAGCTGGCGTTCCTTGTCGGTGACCGTCTCGCCGCTGATGCCTTGCGGCCATAACAGTTCGCCTTCGGTCACGCGGGGATCGGTCCAGCCGATGGAGGTCGGTTTGCGCATAGCGTCTTTCTCGTATCGCATGGGGAGACAAAGATGGTCGAGGGTGTCCTGGTGAGTTCTGATCATCCAGCCGGCGAGGTCGTCGCGGTGCAGCCGCTGCATGATGCCGACCTCGCGGACGTCGCGGGTCATGCCGCGCAGCGAGATGGTCGCCGCCCGCCAGTCGATCACGCGTTGGCGTTCGACCGGGCTGTCGGCGTCGTTAACGTTGTGGGGATCGTCCCAGATGATGAAGTCGGGATGCTCTCCCGTGCCGCGACCGTCGATCGACGTGGCGATCCGCCAGCCGCCGGCGGCGTTCTCGAATTTGGTCTTCTGATTCTGATCATCGACGAGCTGCACACGGTCGCCCCACAGCGACTGGTACCAGTGGCTCTCGACAATTTTGCGGCACTTGAGGCTGTCGCGCGTGGAGAGTTCCTGCCCGTACGAGGCGAAGAGCCAGCGCGACTGCGGCCGGTTGCGCGGCCCCCAGACCCAGCACGCCCAGAAGACGCACGCCAACAGACTCTTGCAGCAGCCGGGCGGAATATTGATGAGCAGCCGTTTGATCCGCCCGTCGCTGACCGCCTCGAGATGTTCGCAGATCGCGTGGATGTGCCAGCCGTCGATGAACGCGCAATCGGGTTCGACGATTGGCCACGCCTGAAGGACGAACTCATGCAGGCTCGCCTCCGCCCGCTCCTTCGGGATCTTGTGCGTCTGAAGCTGGCTCAGAACCAGGTCCGCTTCCTCCGAAGGCAGTTGGGAAAGCCATTCTTCGAGCTCGCAGTCGCTCGCCGATAGCAGCCAGTCGCGCTCGTCGTTCGTCAGGGGTGGCGTTGGAGAGCCCATTCGCGTTGCCGGAGACAGGGAATTGCCGAGCCTCCCGGGCCCGGCGCGCGGCGAGACTCTGCTCCATCATCGAGATGAGGCAGCGGGCCGCGGCGATCGAGTCGGAGGGTTTCATTTCGGTATTGATCGCGATGTAAGCCTGCCGCCTGACGACAGCGTGGCGGATTTCGTAGGGGATCGACCATTCGTCACTCGGCGTCTCTTCGGGATGGGGATCAGCTCTCATGCATATGACCTCTCTCGATTGAACGTTGAACGAAAGCCGGCTCACCGGCCCGGCGAGCGTCGGGCGTAAGCCCGACGGTGCTTTTTTGTCTTTCTTCTCTTTTTATTTGGTGCAGCGTCATCGATCTCAGGACTCCCAGTCGGACCGCGTCTTCCGGGCGCGGCGGACCGACGAAGCGAAAACTCGCGGCCAGGCGGCGCGCGCTGCCGGTCTTTGCGAAGGTGTGCTGCGCGTGGCGGGCCGCGAAGCCGGGGCGAGAAATGCACCTCCAGTTCGGCGAACGCAAGCGATGCCGAATCATCCCCGGGTGCGACGTGCGCGAGAAATAGCGTTTTCGCGTCGCGTACAGACTCGCGACGAATTCCGAAAGGGCGTTGCCGATGCCCACCCCTTGAAAGTCGGGCAAGCAGACGACGCGATGCTCGCGGAAGTGCCCGCCGCGCGAGTCCGGGCCGCTGATGACGGCCGCGAATGCCGCCGGCTGGCCCTCGACGAACGCGACGTAGCACTGGGCCGACGGATTCAAGTCGCCGCTCAGATAGTGATGGTGCTTGAAGAGCCGCCAGGCCGAACGATGCACGCGGCAGATTTCCAGTGCGATGCCGGGACGTCCCCGAAGAGACCTCCACGAGAACTGGTCGACAGCTGGTTCGTACATCCAATCGGGATCGAGCCACTCGAGGACGTCGTAGTGGCAGGTGACCGCGACGAACTTTTTGCCGGCAGCGCGGACCGTCCGAGCGATGGCCGCGGAGCCGATACGAGCCACGGTGCGATCGACGACGGAGGTGAACTCGTCCACCACCGCGGGTGGTTCCTGCGGGCTAGCCGCATGTTTGTCAGTTCGCTCCGACGCGGTCAGCCCGCTCGAGCAGCCCGCGGCTGCCAGCGCGCGGGCGATCCGTACGCGGAACTGCTCGCCCGTCGAAAGGGCGTGATACGGCCGCAGCCAGGCAGGCGGGCTCGAGAAGCCGACGCTCGACAGCAGGGCGACAATCTCCTTGATGCCGAGCGAGGGCGGAAACGCATCGACAATCGCCCGATCGCTGGGCCAGTCGGGCTCAGGCTGCCGGCCAAAGCACTCGCGAGCGAGCGTCGTCTTGCCGCAGCCCGACGGGCCAACGACGAGGCCGATGTTCCAATCGCGTTCTTCGATCGGCAGCGTGACCCGCCACCGCCGCTCGCTCCGATCGGCCGACGGCACGTCGAACAGGCCTTCAAGCAACTTCACGCGCGGCGTCCGCTCGATCGGCACACTTCTCAGGCAATCAACTCTTGGCATTTTGGACCGTCAATGATACTCCAGCACCCGCCCATATTTGGTGAGTCAGCGAGAAGGAGAATCCGCTCGGAAGCCCGAACGGTCACCGTAGGGCGGCGACGAATTCTTCGGTCGAATGGCCTGATGCCCTGATCAAACCGCGCAGCGTCCCTGGCTTCAGTTGGGTCGAGCCGTGGACGGGCACAGACAGCACACTCGGATGGCCGGCTTTCTTGAGGATGTGGTGACTACCGCGAATTCGAGATTCAACAAAGCCCAAGCGTTTAAAAGCGTCGATTGCCTCCTTGCCCGTAACGCGCGGCAGCTCAGACATTCACGAGGATCCGCTTCTCCGCCACAACAGTCCCCTCGATCTCAACGTCAGACCACGGAATGTGGCCCGTCGAAAGGTATTCCTCCAACACTCCGCGACACGCTTCCGTGATGTTTTCCAGAGCGCTCTCGACGGACTCCCCTTGGCTAACGGCACCAGGAAGATTTCGCGCGTGGGCCGAGTAACCGCCGGTCGGCTCCGCAACGATAGCGACGTTGCACTGGTAGGCCCGCGACCCGGCGAAGGTGGTCCACTGGGCTTCAACCTTGTTGGTTTCTTGACCGATGGTTTCGACGATTTCGATCGTTCCCGTCATGACTGACCTTTTTCCTTGATTGGCCTCACCATTACCCGATGCGATCCGATCAATTCATCCTCACACAACAATTCTAATGCGCAGGCGCGCTCGCGCTGGCCTTCTGGGGCGTTTAACGGCAACGGCAACCTCGGCAGCGGAATAACGATTTCCACGGTCTGCAGTGGATCAGGGCTTCGCACGCCGAATTTGAGCTGGAGGATGACGGCGTTGTCCTGCAGGTCGACGTAACGCAGTTCAAAGTGGTACTCCCCCTTTAACTCGGTCAGACTGATGTACGCCCAGGGTGAGCCGCTGTCATGGCCGCGTTGGAGCGAGACATCAATGTGTTTGGCGCCACCTGCGGTCCCCGAACTGTCTTCAGCTTGGACGAACGGCCCGAACGTCAGTTCGCTAAATACGCCGCAAATAATGTGCTTTCCTGTCGCCTTATCCTGATAAACATGGTCGGCTAGAAGTAAGGCCTGAAGCACCGGCTTTGTCACGACTCACGCTCGTTGGGGCAAGGACGAAAAAACTCGCGGACTAGACGCGAAACAATATTTTAGTCGAATCCTAACGCCGTCTGCGCACGTCTGCCAGAAAACGCTTGATTTAGCGTAGACCTTCCGGCCAACACATCGGCACCGGCGGATTCTGCCGGTCATCCACAACCCTTGCTCGATCGGCACGCTTCTTACGCAATCAACGCTCGGCATTCCAGTCCTTCCGCTTCGAGCCGGGCCAATAGGGCGACTTGTTCGGATTCCGACTCGCATTCGATCACGACGCAGAATCGCTCGACGTACTCCGGGACGGTGAAGGGTGGTGGCTCCGGGACGATTCCCGCGGCGGCGGCAAGCTTCGCTAACATTGCCTCAACGGCGGGGCTATCGGTTTCGACCTCGTGCAAGAGGGTGTCGAGCTGCTCGCGGCTCGTGTCGGCCAGCGACGCCAGCGGGTCGAGTGTGAGCAGGATCTTGTTTGCCTCGCCTTCGTCGACGTCGAGCACAAGGACCGGGACGATCTGATCCGGCGCGGTCTCGGCTCGCAAGTGTCCATCCACCAGCTCGAGCCGCCCGTCGGGAAGCTCGCGGGCCAACAGCGCGTCGGCAAAACCGATCTCCGACAGCACGCCCTCGAGCGCGGCCCGCTGCGACGCCGGATGCAGCCGCCAGTTGCGCGGATTGGGCAGCAGCTCTGAGGCCTGAACGCGGCGCAATTCGCGGATGCGGTCGCGGAAAATGTGCTTCATCACAGAAATCCGTAGCCGTAGGGTGGGCCAAGGTGGCTTCCACCGCAGGCCCACCATTCAACGAACCAACAACGGTGGGCCCGCGCCAAAGGCCTTGGCCCACCCTACAAATACGTTATGCCTGCCGTTCGCGGCGATACTCGTCGAGGCCGAAGTAGGGGACGCGCTCCACTTGCACTTCGCGGTCGGGCTCGCGGGCTGCGGCGACGCGGTGGGCCTCGCCGGCGTCGGCCGCGAAGATCATCTCGCCCCGTGGCGTTTGGATTTCGCAGCGCTTTCGCCAACGACCGATGCGGGCGAATTTTTTCATTCGGTAGGCAGGCATCGTGCTCGTGACCGATCAAAATCGGGGTCAGGGACGCAGTGTTCGACCTCCGGAGGGAGGCGGCAGGTCCGAACGTACGGAATCCGGGCAGCGACGTAGCGCTCCGACTCGCGCTTGGCCCACTCCTCGGGGCTCCACTCGGCGCGAATCGCCTCGCACTCGGCACGGATTTGTTCGGGCGTCGGCAGAAATGCGGGTTGCATGAATCCTCGCTACGAGCCGCGCGCTCGAGGACGAGCTCGTCGCGCGGCGGGAAACAAACCGAAGAGAGAAAAACCGCTTAGTTCGTGCGCGGCTCTTTGCGCCGTGTTCGATCAGTTGCCTGTCGGCGCCGGCGAGGGGAGGTTGATCTTGTAGCCGGCGTTCACCAATGCGGTGACGACGCCGTCGGCTGCCGTCTGGGCGGCGGCCTGGTCGGTGGCGAGAGTCGACTGGCACTGCGCGACGGTCGCCTGGGCGTTGTTGGACGCGGCCTGAGCGCTCGACAGGGCCGCCTGGTCCGTGTCGACTGTTTGCTCGGCGGACTGCAGCGCCATGACTGCGGTGATAATCGGGTCGGGAGTGGAAATCTGGCTCATCGCAAAATCCTCATTCGTCGAAAAGAAACGGATTCGAACGCTCCCAAGGAGCGGGTGTTTCAACGGTCTCGGCGCCCGACCAGCCCTCTTCGGTGCAGTAGGACCAGTAGTCGCTGCCCGGCGCGCGAGGCGTATCGCGGGAGATCGAGGCGTGCCGGGCCCGGTACCAGTCGAGGGTCGCCAGCGGTCGCCCCTCGAACGCAAAGGCGCGGCGATCGAGCGTCTCCCAAGTGCCGCGATTGATCCGCACGGCCGGCAAATGAAACTTCACCGGCAGGGGGACGTCCTCGGCCGTCGCGTAGACGATGCGGAAGTAGCCGTCGATCTTCGCGGCAAGCGCATTGAGCTGAGTGCCTCGCGTGGCGACATCTTGCTTCTGCGAGCGAGTCAACCGCCTGGCGATGGCCGGGTTGGGCTGCGTCCAGTCGCGCGTCAGTTCGCTTTTGAGCATTCGCGACCGCGGGCCGTCGTCAAGCGCGATCGTCAGCGTCGGCTTGTCGGCCCGGGCGACCGATCCGCCGAGTGTCGCACAAAAGACAAAGGAGAAGAGATGAACGACCAAGACACAAAGAGCACCAGGCGAAGAGGAGGAAACGGAAAAAGTCCTCTCCGCCCGATTTGGAGGCGTGCCCTTTGTGTCTCGGTGGTTCATCGCTCTGGCCATTTGATTTGCGTGCGTTTGTTCACCAGTTGACGGTCGTACCCACCGAGCCGCCGATCAGCGGCAAGCCGAACAGACTGAGTTGTGCCGAGTGCGTCGCCGGTCCGATCGTCGCGCCCGAGCGTGTGTAGACGGGCCGAGCGGCATAAACTGGCGCGGAATAGGTCACGACGCCTGCGTCGGACACCGCCGGCGCGCCACAGCTGAGCGGTGCGGCCTGGTACCACAGCGGCAACGCGGCGTAGCTCATCAACGAACTGGGGGCCGAGAGCGTCGCCGCGCATTGGCAATTCCCGTTGCACACGCAGACGCCGCCCGACAGGCAGTCGCATTCGCTCGATTCGAACGCCGTGCTGGCGCGAGAAGCGCGCTTCGCTCGGGGATGCCGGCGGACGATCGCCGCCAGTTCGCCCGTCGTTCCGCCATAGCCGGAGATGCGCGGCGGCTGCTCCGCCCCGTCGACGAAGAAAACGGTTTGCGGCGTCGAGGGGACATCGCGCTTCTCGAAGTCGGCCAGCGTGAGCAGCTCGACGATTTTGAAATGGTTCGCGTCGCCGACGCCGCACTTCCAACCCGCTTTTCGCAGGTCGCGAATTTCCATGGCGCAGGGGACGCAGCCGGGCTGGCAATAGATCACGGCGCCGCTCCAGTGGGCCGCCACGTCGGGATTGGCGTCGGAGAGCGCAACTGCGGCTGGCACGGCCGGCTGGTCTGCCCGTCTGAATAGGGGCGCATCTGTCAGCTCTTCAGCCGGCGGAGCAGGGGGCGGGTACTCGCTGGGGCGATACGACACGGCCGGCGGCGGGCCGCTTGGTGCGGCACTCGAAGTCGCCGCCGCGGGACGAAACTCCGCCCACGGGTTCGGAGACTCTGCGTTTGATGAGCAACCGGCCGCGAGCAGAATAAAAACGACGGCGAACGCCCGAAGCGGGTGGCATGCCCACGGCTCGGCGTGGGCATGTCTTTTGGTCGACCGCATGCTGACGCAAAGCCGTGAGCATGGCACCCGAAGGAACTCCCGCGCCCGCAAAATGGCGTTCCGCACCGTCCCCGCGAGGGCGACTGCCATCCTTCCTGCCGCCCCACGTCGCACGAAAAAAGTCATGCGTAGTTCCAGGTGAGGGCCTGGCTGGGATCGTCGAAGGAGGTCAGGCCGCTGATGCCGATGATTTCCACCTCGCCGTGCGAGATGTTTTTGCACAGGTAGTCCCACGCAGTCGGCTGAATGAAGAAAAAGCCTTGAGCGCCCCACTGGTCGGCCCAGCTGTTCTGGCCGATGAGCCAGGCGCGGCCGTCGCCCGCCGGCTGCCCGATGGTGCTCGGCTTGAGATAGCCGATGACGGCCAGAGCGTGTCCGCCCTCGGCGTTGCGGGCGTCCTTCTGCACCATCTGTGCGGTCAGCGGGCCGCTGCAATTCTGGAACTGGTCGCCGACGGGAATGCCAATCTGGATCACCCCCGCGGTGCCGAGGTATTGAATCGCCGTCTGGTAGTCGTGAATCACCGAGTGCGAAGCGACGAGATGCAGCTTCCCTTCGGCCGTCGCGGCAGCGGGAATGACGTCGGAGTACTGGCCGGCCGCCATCGCCGCGGTGTACGGAAAGAGCGAATCCTCGCAGACGCCCTCTTTGCCGGCGGCCGCCACGCTGCCGGCGATCGTCGCGCCGTTGTCGCTGCCGTAGCAGCCGCACTCCTGCTGATTGGTGAGGTAGCAGAACATCGCCGACAGGGTCGGCCCCTTCGCGCCGGTCGCCAGGTAGTCGAGTCGCTCTTCGAGGCTCGAACGGGAAAAGCCGCTGCACGAGCCGAGCTGCCCCTGGTCTTTGATCGTCTGGCTCACGCGGCCGTCGATTTCGTCGGGCACGCGATACGCCATGTAGTGCGAGCGATCGAAGCGCTTTTGATTCGCCACGAGCCAGGCATGATTCTCCTGGCGATGGTTCCAGCCGAGTCCGCGAATCATTCAGGGATGTCTCCAGGCTAGGCTCAGACGAAGGACGAATGACGAAGCTCGAATGACGAAGCTCGAATGACGAAGGAATGACCTAATGCCTCAATGACCAAAGGAAGACGCTTGCGTTTCGTGCTTCGGGAATTCGTGCTTCCTTCGTCATTCATTCGGATTTCGTCATTTGGACGTTCGCGGCGGGGGACGGAGCCGGCGGCGCCGGGATCTTTCCGCCGCTCAGCAGGTTGAGCGCCGATTGCAGCGCGCTGATCTGCGCCTGCGACTGCTGCTGATAGCCCGCCAGCTGCTGCGAGATATTGGTCAGGTCGCTTTTAGTCGCGGCATTCGGATCGACCTTCGAGAGCCAGGCGAAGGCCTTCGAGAGCGACTGCAACGGCCACACGAGCGCCGCGGCAGGCGAACTCCCCTGCGCGAGCATGTCGTAAAGCACGATGCCGAAGTAGACGATGATTGCTGTGGTGATGAGTTGTCCCATGTTTCTTTTCAGTCCAAGGTCCAATGTCCAAAGTCCAAAGTCGGGGCAAGCCGCTTAATCCGTGGTCTCAGTCTTCCGACCTTGGACCTTGGACTTTGGACCTTGGACGCTCCTATTCCGTGGCGATTTGATGGCAGGCGGCCGCCATCTTTTGTTCGTCGAAAGCGGACGGTTTGCCGTCCGGGCCGATCGTCGCGTCGGCAAGCGGCTTGCTGACGCCGGCAAACGACTTGCTCCGTGCCGCGTCGCAGGCCGACGCCAGCCAGTCGTGCAGGTCCTTCGCGGCGGTCGCGCCCGTGTACTTGTGCGCGAGGATGTCCTTCTCGGCCTGGAGATGAATCTGTTTGAACTGCTCGCCGTAGTCGGCCGCGTCTTTGTCCACGGTCGTCGGCGAAACGCGGACGATGCTCACCCAGTTCGGCAGCGCGAGTCGGCCGGCCTGGTGCGCGGCCAGTGCGGCAAAGGCCCCGACGATCGCGGCGGTGGCAAGAAACTTACTCATGCGCCCCTCGCCGTTGTTCGACTGTTAACGGCCGAGCCGGCACTGGCTGCCTCCCTCGCCCACTCTTGAACTTGTGCGTTGAACGCGTCCGGCGAGGCGCCGTACGTGCCGCCGGTGAACTGCGTCGACAGGCTCGAAAACAGGACCTTGATGATCACGGCGATCACCGGCTCCAAAATCGCCGAGAACGGGGCCGTCGGCGGACAAACCACGCCCAGCACGGCCGTGATGATCGCCGCCAACAGCGTCGACGGGTCGACGGCCGTCGGCTGCAACGTCTCGAGCCGCATCCTCGTGAGATGCTGCAGCCCGGCGCGGGCGAAGGCGTCGCGAATGTGCCGGGCCAATAGCTCTTTCGTGAGCGTCAGGCTTCCGTCGTGCTCGCTCACGCTCGTCGCCAGGTCCCAGCGGGCACTCTGAATCGCCGTGACGAGTGCCGGCGATTCGAGCAGGGGCTTGACTGCCGCGTAGGTCTGCGACCAATCGACTTGCGTCTGTTGGGCGGCGATCGCCTGAATGCCCGCGTCGTGAATGCGATCGAAGAGCGCCTCCGGATCGTCCCCCGTCTGATCCGCGCAATTCCAAAGCGGGCCCCACGTCGGCACCAGGCCGAAGAGCGTCGCGTTCTGCCGGCAGTAGGCACGCGCATTGGCGGCACGGAGTTCGGCGTAGGTCACGTCTGCTCCTTCGCGCGATCAGTCGGCGCGCTGGCACCGCAGACGGCCGCGTGAATGTCGTCGACCTTCTGCGGCATCGTCTCGACGCGGCGAAAAAAGATCGCCACTCGCCCGCACAGCTTGCCGACGCCGAGCGCCTTGGCCCCCGCCAGCACGAACTGCGGCGTCACGAGTCCGACGACGATCGCCACAACCCAGCGCACCAGCGACGGCTGCACGACGATGTTCACGTCTTCGGTCGTCGAGAAGACGTCGTAGTGCCAGAGCGCCCAGAGCGCGAGCCCCACGCAGGCGATCGACGCCAGAGACAGAATCAGGCCTTGTCGTTGGAAAGAGTCGGTCATGTCGCTTTCGGTTTCGTCTTCGTCGGCGGTTCCGGCGGGCAGCAGTACAGGCCGATCACCGGCCCGATCTTTTCGCCGAGCTGCAGGGCTCGGCCGAGCACGGCTTCGGCCACTTTCGCGGAACAGATCTGCCGCACGTCGGTCCCCATGCGTTTCGGATCGATCCGGGCCCAATGGCCGTCGCGATCGCGCACCGGCTCGACGCTCCAGATCGAATACGAAAGCGGGTTCTCGTATCGGTCTCGCGTGATCCAGAACTTGCTCATGGCCCCGCTCATGGCTCTGCCCTCGCGTCGGCTTCCGACGGCGGCGCTCCGCTGCGCCGGATCGCATCGTAAATTTCCTGTCGGTGCACGCGGACGTGGTCGGGCGCGGTGATGCCAAGCCGGCAATGTCCTTTCCTGCACTCGACGACCGTCACGACGATGTCGTCGCCGATGACGATCTTCTGATCGGGGCGGCGGCCGAGAATCAGCATCCCTGCGCTCCGTTTGTCGAGATCACTTGCGCTGCGTCCATACCCAGCACGCGCCGAGCGAGGCCAGCCAGAGGCACAACCAGGCCGTCAACGCTTGCCCCTTGGCCGCGCTTCGCCCGCCGGCGAATCGGACGGATTGGCCGGCCGGACATCGGGAGCGCGTTTGAGTTCGGCCAGCAGGTCGTTCTTCACGCCCTGCGTGGTCAGTTCCGAGACGCGGTTGATTCCCTCCGCGAGCCGGCCCAGGTGCGCTCGCAGGTCGTTGTCGTGCTGGATGTGAAACAGCCGCAAATCGCTCTTCGCGCTCGACACGCTGTCCTGAGTGCGGGCGATAGCTCCAAGCACCTGCACGAAGGCCGTATGCCCGAAGAGATACAACACCAGAAACCCAACGCCCCACGGCACGGGGAGCGTGCCGGCGACCATCAGCGCTCCGTCGCCGATCACGAGAATCAGCGTGAGCAAGCACAAGAACCCGCCGCCCAGGCGGCTTAACACTCCGTCGCGATCCTCCATTTTTTCGTCCTCTGTTTCGGCTCTTTGCGTCTCGTTCACCCTCACCCCATTTGCTTCAAATGGGGAGAGGGCAGGGTGAGGGGCGTCTTTTGCTCTTGTCCAAGCGTCGGAACGGTGGCCTTCACAGCGGCCTTCTCCCGGGGGACCGGGAGAGAGTGCAATCCCTCCACAGCATTCACTCGTCGCTGCCGGCCGGGCCGAAGACCGGCTCGCTCGGCCATTTCGGTTGCCCCGGCTGGCTGCCGAAGCCGGCCGCCATCTTCAGGCACGAAATGCACAGCCCGTGATGCGTCACCTTCTGATCGAGCACGCGCAAGTCGCTGCGTAGCTCGCGCCGATCGCGCTGCGATTCCTCCTTGAAGCCGCGCAGCGTCTCGACGAGCTGGTCCAGCTTCACCTCCGAACGGTTCGCCAACCGATCGATCCGCTGAAACCAGATCCCAAACGGAACGCAGAACGTGACCGCCACGCCGGCACAGGTGCCGATCGCAATCCAAGTTTCAGCCGTCACGAGAATGCCGCTTCGCCGTGTTAGTTGGTGCCGGCCGTTGCGCTCGAAGCGAGCGACGCCGGCCGTGTGTTAGTCTGTGCCCGCCGTTTCGCTCGAAACGAGCGACGCCGGCCGAGATCGTAGTCGGCGCCGGCGTCCGCCCGTGTTGAGATGGGAGCAGAAACGGCCGACACGATGGACCTGCCTGGACCGGGCGGCGCAAAAAGAAACGAGCGATCGCCAGGCACAGGCTTGTTTCTCGGCGACCGCGATCAGCGGTCACGGCCGAGAACCTATGCAGCGATGGCTCGCGTTAAGCGACTTGTGACCCTTTACGGGTCTCCATCGGTATGGAGTTGTCTACTTTTGTCTAACTCAATCTTCGCATGCCACAGCGACTCGTTCAAGATCAGTTTGACAAGAATTCTCGCTCGCTCATCACTGTCGCTCATCACGCGGCGGCGCCCTCCCACAGTGAGGGACGTCAGCGCCAGGGACCCAAGAAGGGCCCACACGATCATCCATGCGGTCGTCGTCATCTCTCGCCCTCCGACGCCCCACCGCTCGCAATTATACGCGTTCGTTGCCTCGCCGGCGGCTCTTTCAGCCCGCTCAATCCCCGAAACCCTTCTTGTCTGGCTCGGTCTCACGGGGCGGGCGCAGGGCGTAGGAGATTACAACCACGTAGCCGATATAGAGCACGGCCGCCACGCCCCATACTTCGACGCCTGCGTTCATCAGGACGAGGATCGTCGACGTCACCTCCAAAATCAGTAGCAAAATGATGGCGATGGCCAAGGCGAAATGGCGATCCAAACTCCCCTGGTCGCCGCACACTCGCACGAGCTGTCGCTGCGCAATCCCGGCACGCCCCAGTGCGACGCACATCGGCACCAGCACCCCCAGTATGCCGACAATCGCCCCCGGCATTTGCAAAAGCGTCAAGGACAAGACCGTGATCGGCGACAGAAAGGGAAGAATTCCGTCCCAGCGGAGCAAGAGCGGCACTCGCCAAAGCCATTCGACCAGCGCAGACGGCCGAGGCTCGAAATCGGCAAAGGAGTCGTTCGGGATGTCGCTCACGGGGATCCTTCCACCGCTAGTGGACAGTTTGGAAATAAGGCTCGGGCGACGGAGCCGGATGGTGACGGGTGAGTTAGCGTCGCTCGCGCATCAGCGCGATCAATTCCCGGAACGAGTCGTTCAGGTCGGCAAGCTGACGGGACTGTCTCGTTCCCATCCGCAAAGCGATGAGCATCAAAACGATTATTGAGAGGAAGATGACGCCAAAAATCGAAAAAACTCCCAGTTGGGTCCAATCCACGGAATCCACAGCGATGCCCTCTCAGTCGACGCACACCTTCCGCCTCACATTATGAACGAGAATCGCGAGAAAGGCTCCACAATTGGCAGCGACACCGGCTCACCGGCCGACGCCGTCCTGGAAGCGGCCGTCACGTCGGAGCCTCCGGGAGTCAGCCCCCTCAATAGAAGTGAGCCGACAAGGCGGCAGCCTTGTCTCTCGAGGCCAGCGGTCGGAGAGAATTTTGCGGAATTTTACAGTGACACCGACCACTCCTGCGCGATTTCAACCTTAGGCCGCGGGCGGGAAATTTAACAGCCGGCGGATCTCATCGGTGGGGGGTCGTGTGAACGCGTAGGCCCCGACCTCGAAGTTGGCGGTGCCGTTGTAGACGATGGGGAATCCGCAGCGGACGAGCATGGCCGTCAACGACTTCTTCGTGAAGCCCGTCTTGTGCGCCCAGAAGTCGTTGCCGCTGCGCTCGATCTCGACGCCGTAGCCGTAAAGCACGTCGCGAACGGTGATCGGCCCGGCCGGCGATTGGTAGAGGAAGTCGTCGACGTCCAGCCCGCGGCGGACGACGGTCTGCATCAAGTCGGCCAGGTCGGGAACGCGGATCTCGGCAAAGCCCTCCTCCTTGAGCACGTGGCGGAACCCGCCGAGCACCTTGGGAACGTCGTGCCGATAGTAGTGCTCGAGATTGTGGCTGCAATAGACGGCATCGAACTGCCCGGCAGGCAGCGTCGTCAGCTCGCGCGCATCGCAAACAATGTCCGGCCCGCCCCGCGGATCGATGTCCAACAAAACGTGCTCCCATCCCTGATAAGCCGGCGGCAGCGGAATGTTTTTATTTCCGCCCCCCACGTTGAGCACGCGTTTCATGGCTCCGTCCCTGGGGTCTTTTCGCCGCTCCCGCAAGGGGGTCGGCCGTGTGTGGCACTGGACTTCGGCGACCGGATTATGGGACGAACGACTGGCCTTGTCACGCTTCAAGGACGGGTGCGTCGATTTCTCCCGTCGCCTTCCGTCGGGCGCTCTTCCGATCGGACTTTGCGGATTTCGTACTCATCGGTCTCGACTTCGAGTCGGACCGGTTTGCCTGTGCGGTTGCGGATTTTGGCCCCGCGGAAGTGGAATGCTTCGCCGGAAAGTAAATTCACGATTTGGCGGATCGGGCGGAAGAGGCCCATTTCAGGCTCCTTCCGCGGCAGCAGCGACTTTCGCGGGCAGTGACAGCGCCTCGGCCACTCGGGCGATTGCCGGTGCTGGTGCGTGGTCTGCGAGCCGCGGGCGGAGGGATTCTGGCAGGCGGCGCGCGAGGTTGGCTCGCGCGGCGATCGCTTCGTAGGCGCGGCGGAATTGGGCCGCGTACGTTGTCCGATCGGCGATGTCCAAGTCAGCAATCCAGG
>DASPSM010000203.1:0-24713 GCA_035623955.1 Planctomycetaceae bacterium | reverse complement strand
GCTTGGCGTTTGTCCGTGATTTCTTCACGCCAGCGGCGTTTTGCTTCATCGCGAACTTGATGCAACGCTTCAATTCGGCGTCGCCAGGCAAGTCGGAAAGGCCCGTGAGCTTGCCTAATTCGCCGCGCCCCTGCTCGTTCCAGGCCGCCCATGATCCGGGCTCATAATGCCAGAAGATGACTCCGCAATGGCGCTTGAACGCAGCCATGCCGCAGATGATTCCGCCGTTGACGAAGAAGGGTCCGCCCCACTTGAGAGTCTCCTCGACGTCGGGACACGTTTCATGGACGAGCTTGCGAATGTGCCGCAGCACGGGCTTCGCAAAATCGGCTGCCTTGGCGATATACGCGTCAACCCGTGGATCTTTAGTGCCCACTCGCCGGCACCTGCTGGCTGGGCGAAGTTGCGGGGGGCGCGCCGGGTGCGGGGGCCGTCGGGGCTCCAGCCGGCGGAGCGGGAGCGGGAGCAGCATTCTCGGGATGGAGGACGTGGTCGCGGAGATACGGCCATCCGTACGCCAAAGCGGCATAGCCGATGACGCAGATCACCGTCAGATAGACGATGAAGCCGACGAACCCCTTGACGTTGGCGACGAGATTCCTGAGCCAACGCCAGCGTTTGCGCCGGGCCTCTTGCCGGTCTAGCTTCGCATAAATGTCTTGCGTTTTGCGGGATTTGGCTTCGGCCTGCATCTTGACGGCGCGGTTGGACGCGAGGGCCTGGAATTCCGAGTACTGCATCAGTGGCAGAAATGTGCCATTGGGCGAATCTTTGGCCTTGGCGCTCGGGTCGATAGTCTCGCCCTTGATGCCCGCCATGATTTCCGGCGTCGACATTCGCGAGATGGTGACTCGCCCGTCGGGTCCCTTCTGTTGCACGAACCAGTTCTTGCTCGGGCCAGCGGTCGCTTTGGCAGCCGTTCGGGCTGCGTCCTGGGCCGACGTCATGCGCTCGCCCGGCGGCGGAAGGCGGACGTCGGATCGGGTCACGTTTGACCCCGTCCCTTGCGTCCCTTGGACGCGGGAGAGGCTCGCCGCGGAAGCGGCCGCGACAGACGCATTCACGACCGCTGTTCCGCCGGCCGACTCGATAAAGCTCAAGGCGGGATTAGCCAGCCCGAGACTGCCAATGTCGCGGATGATGTCGCCGCAGTCGCCGTAGCGATCTTTGGGATCCTTCAGCAGCATTTTGCCGAGAATCAGATCGAGGCGCTCGGGAACCTTGGAGTTGAGCTTGCGCGCGCTCGTGTAGGTTCCTTTTTCCTTCGCGACGATCAGTTCGAGGGTGTTTTCGCCGGTAAATGGCAGCTTGCCGGTAACGAAGTAATAGAGCGTGCTGCCCAACGCGTAAATGTCCGATCGTTTATCGACATGCTTGGCGTTACGGGCCTGTTCGGGGGCCATGTAGAGCGGCGTGCCGAGCCCCGTGCCGCTCTGAGTCATCGATACGTCTTCATCAAGGGCTTTCGCCAGTCCGAAGTCGGCCACCTTCACGACGCCCTTGCTCGTGACGAGGATGTTGTCGGGCTTGATGTCGCGGTGGATCATGTTCTGATCGTGTGCGTGCTTGAGGGCATCGGCGCAGACCAGGATCACGTGCAGCGCATCTCCAACGCTTAGCTGTTTGAGGTCGTTCATCCAATTCTGCATGCTTCGCCCATCGATGTATTCGATGGCGGCGAAGTTCACGCCGCTAATGCTGTCGGCCGCGTAAACCTGCACGACGTTGGGGTGCTGCAGGCGGGCCATCGAGCGCGCTTCCCGCAGGAAGCGCGCGACGAAGTCGGGCTTTTTGGCGAACTCGGGCGAAAGCGTCTTCAGCGCGACCTTCCGGTCGAGGCTGGTTTGCGTCGCCAGATAGACCGTCCCCATGCCCCCTTGGCCAAGCTTTTTCTCGACCTTGAAATCGCCAAGCTGGCTGACTTTCTTACTTTTTTTGCCCTCGGCGCTGCCCGAAGACGACGATTTCGCAGGTGCGGGCGTTGGGGAAGCCGCTCGTGGGGGCGCGGCAGCCGAAGTTGGCTTGGCCTCCTTGGAGCCGCCAGGGGCTTCCTGGTCGCCTGGCACGTAGGTGTCTCCCGCAGCTGGCCCAGACCCGGGAACGCTCGTCTCCGCGAGCGCCTGGTTGGCCGTCTTGTCGGCACCCTTCGTGCGGCGTGGATCGGCGGATGCCATGAGAGGCCCTCGCTCTCCGGGTCTTTGGGAGCGAACGAAATTTCGAATAAATGCACGCTTATTATGGGGAATTTGTAAGCGTTTCGCAAATAAATTCCACTGCGGTCCCCACAGAATCGCAGCGAAAAGGGGGGCTCTTGGGGTGCGATGCAAAAGAGCGAATTGCAGCCGACGCTCTTGTCGGTCGCGGCCAGTCCGCTTAGCGAAACGCGAACTCGCGGCCGGTCAGCCGCGTGTAGGCGTCGACGTATTTTGCCCGGGTTCGCTCGACGACGTCTTGAGGCAGGGCGGGGGGTGGGCTGTTTTTGTCCCAGCCGGTGGTTTCCAGCCAGTCACGGACAAACTGCTTGTCGAAGGAGGGAGGCGAACGCCCGGGCTCATACGAGTCGACCGGCCAGAAACGCGAGCTATCGGGCGTGAGCACCTCGTCGATCAGGATCAACTGGCCACCGATCGAACCGAACTCGAATTTCGTGTCGGCGATAATGATCCCTTTTTGCAGCGCGTGCTCGGCCCCGCGCCGGTAGATCTCCAGGCTAAGAGTCTTCAAACGGCTGGCCGTATCGCGTCCGATGATCTCCGACATTCGCTCGAACGAGATATTCACGTCGTGCCCGGAGTCCTCCTTGGTTGCAGGAGTGAAGATTGGCTCCGCCAGGCGCTCGCTTTCGCGCAGTCCCGCGGGAAGCGAGACGCCGCAGACGGATTGCGTCTTTCGGTACTCCTTCCAGCCGGAACCGGACAAGTAGCCCCGGACGACGCATTCGATCGGCACGACCTGGGTTTTCTTCACGACCATGCTGCGACCGCGCAGGCTGTCGCGGTCGACGCCTGCCGGCAGCGCAACGGCGTTGAGATCCATGCTCAGCAAATGGTGCGGCACGTCGAGACGCGCGAACCACATCTCACTGAGCTGCGTGAGAACGCGTCCCTTGTCCGGGATGCCATTGGGCAGGACCCAATCGAACGCGCTGATTCGATCGGTCGCGACGAACAGCAGCCGATCGCCGAAATCGTAGATGTCGCGGACCTTCCCCCGCCGCACGGGGATGCCGGGAATCGAACTCTCCAACAGCGCCGAACGAGCCATCGCATCCTTCCAATCCGCCTGCGAACTCCGTGATCTTCCGGACCAAATGAAACCCGACTCACTTTATCGCCGCCGCAAATTGGTGACAACAATCGGCTTTGGGAACGCGCGCGGCCCTTGGTAAGTGCGGACCAGCCAGCGGCCAGGGAAGATCGCGTTGTGTGCCGCGCCGAAGGAAATCGTGTCGAAAGTTGGTTCCGGGTGCTTTAGACTGTGGCATCGCCGTCTTGAGCAAGGATCCCGAATGGGGGTGATGCGGTTCCTGGTCTATCCGCCGGAGTCGGTCCTCGCCTGGCCGGAGGTGTTCGACGGCTATCTGAGCGCCGCGGACGGCCGCGTCTTCCCGACCGAGATCGAGGTGACGGGCAATCTGCTCGCCTGTCGCCGATCGGTCAGCGATAGCGGGCGGCTCCACGTCGCGTGGCCGGTCGAGGGCTACGGTCGGCCGGTCATTTCCACTGCATCGCTTCCCGAGCGCGAGGAGCCCTATTTACTGCTGCTCGAGCTGGCTCGCGGCAAAATCGCCCAGCTGCGCGATCAAATCTCGGCCTGGGAAGTGGGGGGAATGACGATCCCCGAGGCGTTTCAAGCGCCTTACCAGGAAGCCAGCCGAAAATTTCGCGAAGCAACTGCGCTGCAAGACCAGCCGCACCGATTGGCGGAACTGTGCAAACAATCTTTGGCGCGGGCTTTCGAGGCGGCGGACATCGCGGTGAAGTCCTATGCCGGCCAGAGGCTGGCCGCGCGGCGCAAACGGTCGCCGCAGCCGCCCGCCGCGTTGGGCTGCTCGCTCGGCCAGTATCTCCCGGGCAGCGACCTGGGGCTGGCGTTTCGAGAGCCGTTTGCCGCCGCGATCGTACCGGTCGAGTGGAAACACGTCGCGAGCGCGGCCGGCGATGCTCACTGGGATCTGGCCGACGCCCAGCTCGAATGGGCACTTGCCAACCGACTTTTTGTGTCCGGTGGGCCGTTGCTCGATCTTTCGGTCGACGGAATGCCGGCGTGGCTCGGTTCCTGGGGCAGCGATCTGCCCAACCTTCAAAGCGTGGTCTGTGACTACGTCGAAACGGCCGTGGGCCGCTACGCAGGCCGCATCCGCCATTGGAACGTGTGTGCTCGGGCCAATACCGGCGGAGCGTTTGGACTCTCGGAGGAAAATCGCTTGTGGCTGGTCGCGCGGGCTCTCGAGGTGGTGCGCCAGGTGGACGACGAAGTGCAGGTGATGATCCGCGTCGATCAACCCTGGGGCGAATACCAGGGCCGAGGATCGCACCGGCTCGCCCCCCTGCAATTCGTCGATGCGCTATTGCGCGCGGGAATCGGTTTGTCGGCCGTCGATCTCGAAATCGCCATTGGATTTCGGCAGCGAGGCTCGGCTCCGCGCGATTTGCTCGAACTGTCTCGGCTGCTTGACCTGTGGTCGATATTGGGAATTCCGCTTTACGTCACACTCGCCTGCCCTTCGCAACCCGTGGCCGCGGATGCGAAGGCGACCGGGGGGATCGAGATCGAGCAGGGACGCTGGAAACGGGAATGGAGCGAAGCCGCGCAGGCCGACTGGATCGACGAGCTGATCCCCGTTCTCATGGCCAAGCAGTCAATCGTCGGCATCTTCTGGATGCACCTCTCCGACGGCGTCCAACACGAATTCCCGCACGCGGGTCTCATGCGTCCCGAGGGCACGCTCAAGCCGGCCCTCGCGCGGTTCGCCGAGCATCGTCGCTCTCTGGTGAAAACCGACAGCGATCCGTCGATTCGCAGTTGCTGATCCGCTACCATCCGTTAAGAGTCCGTGAATCGCGCGGGAGGCGATCGGCTCCTCGGGCCGGGGAGCGGCCCATCTCAGTTTTCATCGGTCCGACTGTCACCGGGATCGGCGAGCCAGGAACCATCTGCAATGGCGATCGACGTCTATGAACTCTGTCCGTGCGGCAGCGGTAAAAAGCTCAAATTCTGCTGCGCGGGGATCATCGACGAGATGACCAAAATCAGTCGCCTGCAAGCCAACGATCAGCCTCGCCAGGCCCTTGCCGCGATCGAACGAATCGAGAAATCAAACCCCGACAATCCTTGGGTCGGCACGGTCCACGCGGAAATCCTGCTCGCGTTGGGAGAGGTCGACCAGGCCCAGGCCCGTCTCGACGAGCTGCTCAAGAGGCACCCCGACCACCCTAATGTCGTGGCCCGGGCTGCGCTCGTGATGTTGCTCAACCAGGGCTATCGGGCCGCCCAGCCAACGATTCTGCGGGCCTTTCAAAAATGCTTTACTCGCGCTCCGGAACAAGTCGGCTTGCTGGCGCTGACGCTCTACGACGTCATGGGCCGCTCGCGCTTCGTGATGGCCGCGCGACAGTACTTGACCGTGGCGATGCGACTCCTGGGTGAAAAGTCTCGCGAGAATACTTTTCTGGCGCTGCTTCGGCTCGACGGCGATTCGCGGACTGCCTATCCCCTCCGCAGCGTCCAGAATCTTAGCCCTTATCCCGCGGACGGGCCGAGCGCCGCGGAAGCGAATAAGGCCGCCTCGATCGCGAACATCGCTTGTTATGGCCCCGCAGGGCGCATCTATGCCAGGATCGCCGAGCAAGAGCCCACTCATGCCGAGCTGTGGCGCAACGCCGCATTGTGCCGCGCGTGGGATGCCGACGAACCAGCCGCAGCGCAGGCGTTCCACAAGGCTGCGGGGGCGTCGCAGAATTTCGAGTTTGCCGTCGAATGCGAAACGCTTGCCCAGCTCTTGGATCTCAAGCATGCCTCCGATCGGATTGCCCCGACCGAGGTCGACATACCGATTCGATCGGCGTCCCGTCTACTGGGGCTGCTTGAGGGGAACGAGCTGTTCTTCACGCTTCCCGTCGAGCAGCTTGCCGACGGTGAGGCGCCTCCGATCGCGGCCCGGCGGCTTGTGCTCGACCGCGCTATGCCCAAGGAATCCGAGTCGGGACCGATCGCGTTCGGCGAGTTGCCTTCGATCGCGGCCACGCTGACCGTGTTCGATGCCGTCCCCGAGCGGGACATCGAGGCCGTGGCGGTTCTCACTGGACTGGCGACGCCGGAATTCGAGCAGGCGGTCGAAAGCTTTCAAAAGCTGGCCGACGACGAAATCACGAAAGCGCCCGAAAGAGAGGAAATCGCCGCCAGCGACATCGAGCCGATTGCGCGAGAGCTTGCTCCGTATTTTCGCCGGAAACTCTTCAGCGCCGCCCTGGGATCGAAGCAGCGCACGATCCAGGAAGAGTGGTGGAAGCACCTGGTCGAGATTTGGTCCAACGCGCCGCAGGCGGCGCTCGACGGCAAAAGCCCAACCTCGGTCGCGGGCGATGCGCAATATCGGGTGCGGCTGATGGCGGCCGTTTACGTCCTCGACTCGGTTTCGGAACGCCTGAACGGAATTGTCGATCTCGAAGCGATCATCGCCCGTTTGGGACTCGAGCCGCTTCGCCCGCTTGCGCCCACGGCCGCCGAGCCGCTGAGTTCCCTCTCGCCGCTGCAACTGCTGCGGCTGCCAGTTTCGGAACTTTCTGATTCCCAGTTGGTAAATGTTTATCGGCGGGCTGCCGTGATCGGAATTCGACGATTCGCCACGCGGGTGATGGAGGAACTGATTAACCGGCCGCAATGCCTCGAGCAGGTGGGGCCCGATCGAATCTACGAGGGACTTTTGGAAATCGCGCACCAGGAAGAGCGCGACCGCGACGCGATCGCATGGGCTAAGAAAGGTCGCGAGCACGCCGCACGGTCTCCACAGAATTTTGAGCGGCTCTGCAAGTGGACGCTAACGGAGTTCCTCTTGCGCGCAGAGGACCCCGACGATCCGGAAGTCGCCGAACTGTTCCGCACGTTGAGCGAGTACTACGCCCCCAAGGTGCCGGACGTCGCCCGCGTGTTGGAGCAATTCGTCGCCGAGAACGCGGACAAGCTGCCCTGGCTGCGATCGGCCGAGTTGCTGGTCGCAAGTGGCGCGGCTCCGGCTCCGACGCCAGGCGGATTGTGGACGCCTTCGGGATCCCCCGCGCCCGCTGCGGGATCGAAAAAGATCTGGCTTCCCGGACAGGAGTGACCGCCATGCCGGGGCGGTTTGCGGACGTGGCCGCGGTCATGCGCCGTGCGCTTGAACTCGCGACGCGCGGGGTCGGAAAAGTCGAGCCAAATCCCGCCGTCGGAGCGGTTCTTGTCGACGAGTCGCGCGAGTTCATCGCCGAGGGCTGGCATCAGCGGTTTGGCGGACCGCACGCGGAGATCGAGGCGATCGGCAACGCAGGACCGCGCGCTGCCGGCGCAACTCTGTTTGTCACGCTCGAACCGTGCTGCCACCAGGGAAAGACGGGCTCGTGCGCGGAGGCCATTCTCCGCGCCGGTATCCGCAAGGTCGTGGCCGCTTGCCGTGATCCCTTTCCGCGAGTCGACGGGAATGGGTTTGCCACGCTGCGCACGGGGGGCGTTGAAGTGGAGGAGGGCCTCCTTGCGGACGAAGCGCGCGACCTGACAGCCCCTTTCCGAAAGCTTGTGCTGCGTCGCGAACCGTGGGTCCACGCCAAGTGGGCGATGAGCCTGGACGGCAAAATTGCCACGCCCAGCGGCGACTCGCGCTGGATCTCCAACGAAACCAGCCGCGCGGTTGTCCATCGGTTGCGCGGACGTATGGACGCCATCCTAGTCGGATCGCAGACCGCGGCGGTGGATGATCCGCTCTTGACGGCCCGACCCCCCGGCCCGCGGACGGCTGTGCGACTGGTCCTGGATTCGCAGGCCGCCCTGTCCGTCACTTCCCAGCTCGTGCACACCGCTCACGAGATTCCCGTCATCGTCGTCTCTTCGGAGAACGCGCCAGCCGACAACGTTCGCCGGCTCGAGCAGCACGGTGTCGAAGTCGTGCGCTTGCCGGTTTTGCGGCGCGGAGACGCTTCGATCCAGCCCGAAGTTGGGGTCGACCTGGCTGCGTTGCTCAAAGAGCTGGGAAGCCGCGATTACACGAATTTGCTTGTGGAAGGGGGAGCGCGGGTGCTCGGCTCGTTCTTCGACGGCGGGCACATCGACGAGTTCCACGTCTTCGTCGCCCCAAAGATCTTGGGGAGCGCTCAATCTCCGGGCCCGATCGGCGGCCGCGGTCTCGAACGAATCGCGCTCGCAGCCGCTCTGCCGACGGTCCGGATCGAACGGCTGGATGGGGACGTCTACATCAACGCCCGGCGTCAGCCTGATTAATCGCATGCCCGGCGGCTGCCTGGTTGCCAGGGGCAGGGGGAGCGGGTGGATTAATTGCGGAGGGTGCGGAGGCCTGTTTGCCTCCCGCAGGCAGCGCGCGCATGTATTCGACGTACTGCCGGTCAAGGTCTGAATAGGGAACGCCGGTCAGCTCGTCCAACCCTTTCACAATGGCGCGCTGCCGACCGGTCGTGTGATAGATCTCGGCCAGGTGCTCGATCAGCGCGTCACGATAGCGGCCGCCGTCGTATTGCACGAAGAAGTGGGCCAGGCCCGCCGCCTGACTGTAGTTCTTGCGGATCTCGCGGCTTTGCTGGAATTCCTTCATCCCCATCGCGGCGAACTTCTCGAGCGGCACGTAATAGTGGTCGACGACGCAGCGATCCCGGGCGTTTTGAATGCGGATGTGATGTGGATCGCCGACCGAGTATTGCCCATTCTCTGCCCGGTATGACTCCATGTAGCAGGCGATTCCTTCCACGATCCAGAAATTGGCATCCATGGCGACCATCCGGTCGTTACGCAGGTTCTCGTAAAACAGCTGATGTGTCGCCTCGTGGAACAGCGTGTCCTGCTCGTGGGGGTCGGGGTTCACGAAGAAATACGCCACCCGGTCGCCGGTGAAATACAGACCATTGGTGATGTCGATTTGCGGAATCTTGGAGCGTAGCCGGTCGCAATACTCCTGCCGTGTGCGAAAATAATCGACGTCGTAAGGATCGCGGCGGATCTGCAGATTCGAGTTCGGCCCCGAGGTCTGGAACAGCTTGGCCATCTGCTCGGGAGTGGTGAAGAACGCCGCAAATGTCTGCATGAAGAAGTCGTGGAACTGCTCGAGCGACTTGGCGATCTCGACGCCCCGTTCCAGGCTCACGTCGGTGTGAACGAGGTAGTGGTCGGTCCTCACCTGCCACGCGTGCCGAAAATCGCGGCGGATGGTCGCTTCCTTGTCAGCGCTCATCCAGTGGCCGAGGAAGACCCGCTGACCCGCCCGGTAACGTGCGACGTCCTGCTTTCTGAGCCAGCCGAAGCGGTCGTCCCAGACGAATCCTTTGTCGAGCTTTTCAGCGGCAAAAGGGGTCACCCACTCCTTGTTGCGCAGCTTGTAGCCGAGGATGCGCCGGGCATTGGCGTGGTCGGAATCCTGCCGAACGACCTCCTGCACGAGTCCGTATGCATAGCTCGGGTACCCGGCGGCAAGGGCCCGGCGTGAGAGCCGGTAGAGATCGGCGGCATATTTCGATTGGGCCTCGCGAAACCTCACCCGCAGGTCGCGCTCTTTTTCAGGGACGCTCAGCGGAATCTCGGGCTGCTTCTCCTTGGGGGGTTTTTGGACGCGAAAGACCTCGGTCGACGGAGGAGTCGCCAACTCCCGACACTGCCGGGATTCCTGTTGCAGCCCGAGATCCGCGAAGTCCTGCGCGAAGGCGTCGAGGCGAGCCGCGTGTTGCTTTTGCAGGGACCGCAGTTCCGTCTGGACGGCTTCGAGCTGTTTGGGCGACGCATTTCGCGCTGCGGGTCCGACCCCGACCGGATCGAAGGCCGGCACAGCCGCTGTCCTCAGGGCAACCAACACCAGCGCCAGCACAAGCAGCACCGTCCTCGCAAATCGACGCGCGAGCCGCCCGTCGGGCAAAAGCATCGAACGGCTGATGGCCGGAAGCAGTGGAACCAAGCGGTTCGTCCTTGAGGATTGCGGGCCGGAAGTCAGTTCACGTCAGTCAGACTCTCATCGCAGAGGTGGCGGAGCAAAAACAGAGGTCTCAACCAAGTGCTGCGGTTCCGTGATGCTGGAAAAAGTCGGCTGGTTCGCGCGATGAAGCCACGGAGGTCTTTGCCCGCAAGGCAGCTCCGCGAATATCTTTATTTTACGCGCGGGTCCGAACTCCTGAAAGATGGAGCTCCGCGACGCTTCGGAAGAAAGCCCTGCTTGCGGCCACAATCCGTTGACTATTCCGCGAATGCCGAATCGAAGGCCCGCTTTGAGGGCTCGAAGTCGACGTTTTTGCAGAATTGTGCGGCTTCCCGGGCTCCCGCTTCGCGGTCCATCCCCGAATCCTCCCATTCGACGGACAGCGGGCCGGCGTACTTGATGGCGTTGAGCGCGCGAATCACTTCTTCGAACCTCACGCCCCCGCGCCCGACGCTGCGAAAATCCCAACCGCGTCGCGGATCGCCGAACGGCAGATGGCTCGTGAGGATCCCCGTCCGCCCGCTGAGCGTGACTGCGGCGTCCTTCATGTGCACGTGGTAGATGCGGTCGGGGAATGCGCGCAAGAACTCCACGGGATCGACGCCTTGCCAGATCAAGTGACTGGGATCGAAGTTGAACCCGAATTCCTCCCGCCGATCGAGAGCATCGAGGGCCCGCTCCGCGGAATAAATGTCGAAGGCGATTTCCGTCGGATGCACTTCGAGCCCGAACTTGACGCCACACTCCTGAAACACGTCGAGGATCGGATTCCACAGCTCCGCCAGCAACCGATATCCGGCGTCGATCATTTCGCGCGGAGTCGGGGGGAAGTCGTACACAAGGTGCCAGATGCTTGAGCCGGTGAAACCGTTCACGACTCCCACACCAAGCTTTTGCGCCGCTCTGGCCGTGTTTTTCATTTCCTCGATGGCGCGGCGGCGGACTCCGTCCGGTTTTCCGTCGCCCCACACCGACTCCGGGACGATGCTCTTGTGGCGGGAATCGATATTGTCGAGCACGCACTGGCCCACGAGGTGGTTGGAGACGGCAAACAGCTGCAGATCGTGCTTTTCCAGCAGATCGCGCTTGCGGCCACAGTAGGTGTCGTCCGCAAGGGCCTTGTCGACCTCGAAATGGTCACCCCAGCAGGCCAGCTCGAGACCGTCGTAACCAAACTCGCGCGCCTTTTTGCACAACGATTCGAGCGGCAGATCGGCCCATTGACCGGTAAAGAGGGTGACAGGTCGAGCCATTGTGAATCCTTCTGGTGCAGATTCCAGGTTGTTCGAGCGCGGGCACGCCCGGCACCAAGCAGAGCGCGGCGCAAAGCGCGAATGGCCAGACTAGAGCAGGCGGCAGAGCGTGTCAACGATCGCGCGCCGAGGCGCAAAGTCAGGCCGCGGAGGCAGTTCGCGCTACGAACGACCGTGCGGGCGGCAATGGTCCCAGTACCAGTCCACCAGCGTCGCAAACGGCGGACTGAAAGACGCGGGGTCGGCAGCCGCAAGCGCCCTGAGTTCCTCCAGCGTGAAGTAAGTCAGGCTGGCAACTTCTCGCTCGTTCGGAATAGGAACTGCGTCACTCGTCGCGCGAAAGAGAACGGTCTGTTCGTTTGCCGTCTGACGCGATGCCGGCAACTTTACGAGCCGCTCGAGCGGGGCTTGGATCCCGATCTCTTCCTCAAGCTCTCGTGGAGCGCACTCCTCGTACGTCTCTCCGGCGGCCACGTGCCCGGAAGCCGACGAGGTGTATGTGAGCGGAAATTCGTCCTTCAAGGCCGAGCGCCGCTGCACCAGGAGCTGTCCGCGCGAATTAAAAACGAAGATATGAACGGCCCGGTGGGCCAGTCCTCTGGCATGCACAACGCTGCGTCGTTCCTGACCGACGACGCGGTCTTCCGCGTCGACCACGTCGAATAGTTCGTCGGCAGGATTCTCCGGGTCTGCGGCAAATTGATCGCGAGCCATGATGTCCGGAATTCTCAACGCGAAGAATGCCGCATCGGCATCAACGGCCCGTATGCATTTTGTGCGCGTGGCCGCCGGGCCGAGTCGCGTCGGCCACGGTTTTGGGGGGGATCGCGTTGATGTAACCGATGAACATCTCGTCGAAGGTCTGTTCGCCGAATCGCGCGTCAACCAGCGGGAAAATGTTGTTTGGATTGTTCGCGGAATTGTCCCAATGCGCCTCGACGACCAGCTTCGAGCCCCGCGGCACGACAAGCGGATGAGCCAGTTCGTACTGGTACTGCCAGTTGAAGTCCCACTGCGGCACCGACAGCAGCGGCTCCTTGCCACCGGTGGGCCGTTCGAGGAAAAACGTGAACGATTTGCCGCGCACGTGCAGGTGCGGCATCAGCGTCGTCAGCGTGATATCGCTGGGCACGGGTTGCGAAGCCCATTCCATATGGTCGGCATCGCCCGCAGGAATCAGAATGTCCGCCTTGCCCAGCGCGAACGTCTGGACCTCTCGGAACGAATTTCCCTTGGCCAGGATGATTCCGAATTTTGACAGGTCCTCAGCGGGCGAACCGTTGGGGGTATAGTGCATTTGAAACCGCAGGCGAGCCCCTTTTGGGATCTTCTTGGCATATCCATCGGGGAAGGTGAAATAGGCGCTCCCAGGCGCGCCGGCTGCAAAAAAGCCGTTGATCAGCCCATCCTGTGATCGCGAAGGATCCTTGGGATAATCGAGCAGCACGAGCATGTGATGCACGACGCTGCGATTGCCGAAGCGACACTCGACCGCCTGAACCCACGTGTCTTTGGTGAAGACGGGGGAGACAATGAAGTTCTGGTAATCGACCACGCCCGTCGCCGGCACGTGATACGTTTGCGGCATCGGGTAAACCTTGTCCGGCCTGCCGATGTTCCAGCCATCGACAAACTTCCTGGCCGGCGGTTTTTCAGCGGCATCCCCCTCGGGGCAACCGTCGTCCACCCATTGCGTGATTGACTTGATTTCGTTCTCGGTCAAGCTGATGTCGTTGGCGAACCTGCCAATCTTTGGATCGGCCGGCCACGGCGGCATGCGTCTCTCGCCGACCGCTTCGCGAATCGTCGGCCCCCAGTCACGGACGACGTTGTAGTCCGTGAGCGCGAACGGCGCGATTTCCCCCTTGCGATGACACTGCTGGCAACGCTTTTGGAGAATCGGCAAGGCGTCGCGATAATAGCTCGATTTGGCCGTTTCGGACGGTTTGCTAACCCGGCCGATGTGGCATCCCTGAACCGAAGTCTCGGCGACCGGCACAGCCTCGGACTTGAGGAGCGAGTCGACAGCATTGATGACGTAGGTCTTTGTCGGTCTCGAGCGCCGCTCGCGATAGCCGTATTGATCGTCAAGCATCCCGCGGTAACGCACGGTCCTCTGGGCGTCGAGCACGAACATCTCAGGCGTCCGTTCGGCTCCGAACAGGTCGGCCACGGCGTTTCCTGCGTCCTTCAAAACCGGAAAGGTGAGGCCGTTGGCCCGAGCCTGGGCCCTCGTCTGCTCGAGCGTGTCCTGCGCGTTGGAATTGACGGCGATAATGCTCACCGACTTGCCCTGGTAATGCCTGGCGAGTGCCGCAAGGCTCGGAGCGTAAAGATTGGCAAGCGGGCATTCCACGCCGAGAAACGCGACGATCAGCACCTGTTCCTTGTGGTCGGCCGAATGAAACGTCGTGTTGTCGATGGCCGAGGCAGAAAATGGCGGAATCTCGCGTCCGATTTTGCCAGCGCCGGCCGGTTTTTTGCGCTCCGCGTCCGCCGCGGCCACGGCGGTCTTGACGTCGAAGGGCGTGTGCTCGGCCCTCGGCTGTTGATTCCGCGCCAAGCTCCCGGTTGACTTCTGACCCGAAGCGTTCGCTTCTTCGGAGTTCTCGCCCCCGGGCGCTGCCGCAGGTGGAGCACCCTTTTGCGATCCCTTGAGCGGCGTTCGCGGCGCCTCTTTCTCCGCAGCGTCCGGCGTCGAGCCGGTTTCCGCGGGGCCGGCCTTCTCCGCCGGCTTATCGGAATCCGCGACTTCGGATCCTTTCGAATCGGTCTCGGCGGCGGTTTGCGGAGTTGCCGTCGCCTCTGGCACGTTTGACGGCCGCGTGCTGAAGAGCACGTAGAGCAGCAGCAAGATCAAGACGCCCGCACCGACGCAGCTCCAGACGATAAGAGGCCCGCGTTCGGCGACGTTCCACCCGCCCCGGGATCGCGAACGGGCGGGCGCCGGGGGAAGTGCATCGTAGTCGTCCTCCATGTCAACCGTCGCGATTGACTCGGCGTCGTCGGCGTCGGCTTTGGTGCGCGGCTTTTTGCGACGCAGGGGGGCCGGTTGTTCGCCCAACTGCTCGTCCGATTCATCGGTGTCGCCCATCATCGAATCGAACTCGGTCGTTTCGACGTCGGCTGCCGACTTCTTGTCTGGTTTGTCGCCCCGCCGTTTGGGGGGGCGCGGCTTGAACTCGTCCTCGTCCTCCAGATCGGTTCCGGACGAATCGGACAGCATGGCGTCGAACTCGCTCGACTGAGCCTGCGAGGCAAACTTCATCGTCTTCGAGTCACTGCGCGGACGAATGTCTTCGGACGAATCGCCCTTACGGCTGTCGCGGATCGGCGTGTCGGACTTCGAGTCGGCTCGCTTTCCCGAGGACTTGCCGGAGGATTGAACGCCGGAGGATTGGGCGCTAGCCGATTTGCTTTTCCCACTGCTCGACGGTTCGTCCGCCAGGAGCGGAATGTCGTCCAAATTGGCGGCCTTGAGGTTGAAGGCGCCGGAGCCTCCGGTGCCGGATTTTGCGGGAGTCCCCGAAGGCGTGACAGGCGTGTGATCGGCAAGCGGAATGTAGTCGTCTGCCGGCGCCGGGATTACGAACGGAGTCTTGCAGGAAGGGCAGGGGACCCGCTTTCCAATCAGCGAAGGCTTCGTCACCGTCAGCGACGCGCCGCACGAGGGGCACGGGACCGAGTGTTTCTGTGTCATGCGGACGAGCCCTCCTGCCGAGCCAGAGCGCAAACACCCCCGAGTGGAGGCTGCCAGAGCCTCATCTCGTCGAAGCTACAAATGCGAGATTGCGGAATCTACTAACTGATCTTTCGTCGAATGCTTAACGTGATAGACGCCGAATAGGCTCAAATCGTTTCCACTGCCCCGCCGAGAGCCTACCCAGCACGAATTGCTAAAGTTTCACCAGAATACCCCAAAAAAAGTGCTAAACCAAGAAGTATTCTCGATTTAACACCATCTTAAGGTTTCGGTGTTCACTCGTCTTTGAGAGCTGCCGCGATGGCCCGCTCAATGTCGGCTTCGTCAAACGGGTGATCGGGGTCACCGCCGAACTTATTACGCAACTTCCCGTTGCGTCCGTAAATCTTGTAGTGGGGAAGCGCTCCGCCGGCGATATCGAGGGCCCCGAAAGCGGCGTCCGTATCTTCGAGCCGATTCTCGAAGTTTTTTATCTGGGAATTTTGTTGTCTGAGGAACTCCAGGACCTTTTTTTGGTAGGACGGTTCGGGGCTATCCATGCTCATCGAAACGGCAGTCAGCCCTTGTCCGCCATATTTCTTCGCCAGCGCCAGCGTCCGCGGAAACTTCTCGCGACAAGGGAGGCAGTAGGTCGCCCAGAAATCGACCAACACGACCTTGCCCTGCTGGCTGGCAATGTATTTCTGGAACTCTTCCGGAGACGCCAATTCGACTTTCACTGCCGACGAATCCGTCGCATCTGCTGTCGCGGCGGCGGATGCCGCCGGAGGCGAAAGTTTCTCCGCCGCTGGTTTGCCCCCGGCAGCCGGCTCAGTCCCTGAGGCTTGAGGACTGGTCGCATTCGGCTCCGCGGTGCCGCAGCCGGCGAGTAGACTGGCAATCAGCGCAGCGCAACTCGCCAAGAGAATCGTGCGCTTGACGACTGGTGGCGGACTCATGGCCGGCATTGCTTTCGATTCCTTCCGAAACGGCCCGTTCCGTCGGGGCAGGTCAGTCGGAGGCGAGTCCGATCACTGCGGTTTGCCGTATTCGATCCCGCAGCCGGTGGCGCGGGTCTCGCTTGGATCGGGACGCCTTCCGTCCAACAGGGCGTGCACGGCATCGCGCACGTACGACCGCTGCGCTTTTTCGGGCTCGATGTCGTCGTCGAATTTCCCCATGTAGGCGATGTTGCGGTCACTGTCGAGGACGAACAGCTGCGGAGTGACGGTCGCTCCGTACGCCCGGCCAATCTCCTGCGTCGAATCGCACAAATAGGGGAAATCGAAGCCCTTTTGACTCGCCCGCTCGCGCATTTTGTCGAGGCTGTCGGGGGGTAGCAGACTCGAACTGATCGCGATGAAGGCCACGCCTCGCTTTTTCTGAGCCCTGGCAAACCGGATGAAACGGTCCTCGTACAACTGAGCAACCGGACAATGGTTGCACGTGAAGGCGATTACAACCACTTTCGCCGACTTGTAGTCATCGAGGCTGTGCGACTTGCCGTCCGTTCCGATCAGGCCCTCAAACTTCGGCGCGGGCTGGCCGATGTTGACCTTGTGATTGAACTTGGCGGCTAGCGCCGAGCCCGAAAGAGCGGCCAAAAAAATTGCCGCCGCAAGAATTGCCCACAAGCTCCGAAATGTGTGGCCCAACATGCTACCTCCCGTGAAGCCAAACCGTTCCAAGTCCCCAGTCTTGCGGCGCGATTCCGACCCGCGTGCTCGCCGTGTAGTCGCTGCAAACAATCCCTGCCGCAACGATCAGTCGCAGGCCCGACTCAAGCCGGGCCTTGTTCAACCTTCGAGGGAACGTCGCCGCGAGCCAGCTCTTCGTCCCACTCGTCAACAGGGGCCAGTCGACGGCGCAGGTGCCGAAGTCGGCCATGTGCTGGTAGCCGTTCAACCGTTCGATCGTCGAGTCCAAGAGGGCGTTATCCTTGCGGAAAATCGGTCCATGACTCGGCAAGAGCCACTCGACGTCGCTATTGCGAATCCGTTCCAGCGAGCGAATGAACGCGGGAATATCCGAGCCGTGATGCGCGTCGATGTTCCCCACGCAGCCATCGCGATAGATATTATCGCCGCAAAACAACAACTCGTCCATGCGAAACGAGAGCTGTCCGTGCGTGTGTCCGGGCGTGTGCCAGACCTCGAGAGTTTTGTCACCGAGCTTGAGCACGTCCCCCTCGTCGATCGTGCGATCGAGCTTGATGATCGGCAGATCGATCGAAATCTGCTGGGCCGAAATCTCGGCGTAGGTCATCACGCGGTCCCCCTCGAGAAGGAGCCGCCGCGTTTCAGGGTGACCGACCGTTTCGGCCGAGGGGAGCAGGTCTTTCGCCTTCTTCAGCCCCTGAATGTGATCAACGTCGGCGTGCGTGGCAACGAGATAGCGGCAATGCGACAGCGAGAAGTCCATCCGGCGGATCATGTCGATGATCTCGGCGACCGTGTCCTCGTAGCCGATGTCGATGAGCAGCCATTGCCCTTGATCGTGCACGAGGTAGACGCAACAGCCGAGCCGGCGACGCGCCTGGTGGTTCATCTCGAGCACGTGGGGGAAGAGCTCACGCCGGGCAGGCATCAACACTTTCTCCGCGTTGGGGGACTGGGTGGGCTATTTCCGCCACCGCACAAGCCGATCTTCGGTTCGGTCGCGCAGGGCCTCCGACTGAGGCATCAATGCTGCCATTCTATTTGCCGTTTTCTGCCGAAACAAGGCGATGCGCAAAGGCTTGCGCAGAGACGTGCCCCCTTTCGTACCGTCGCTTGAAGGACGCGACACACTCGTTGCTTCGGCACGAGCGTTTGAAGGGCGGCCGCGTTTTGGTCAGCTGACGAGGCCGAGAGCCGCGACGAATTTCGCGCCACGCTGCGCTGGCGATTGACAGACGCAACTGTATTAGTATTATTAATACAGTCTCAGCGAGGATCGCCTATGGAATTCCGACTCGAGGCATCGGCGCGGCTTCCGATTTATCGCCAGATCGTGCAGCAGGTCCGTCAGGGTGCCGCGCGGGGGCAGCTCAAACCGGGCGAGCAGTTGCCGTCGGTGCGCGAACTTTCGCGCATCCTCGTCGTGAATCCGAACACGATTGCCCGCGCTTACCTGGAACTCGAGCGCGAGGGGATCCTCAACAATCAGCCCGGCCGCGGCGTGTTTGTGGCAGAGCCCCGCGCCCAGCTCGCGAAGGAAGTGCGTCGCCGCCGGCTGATCGAGCTCGTCGACAAGCTCCTCACCGAGGCGGTCCATCTCGGGTTCTCCGAGGCCGAGGTCCAGCGGCTGATCTCGGCTCGCTCCGAACAGTTTCAATGGGAACCGGCCCGGCTCGACACCCGTTAGAGAAGGAGCGCCGATGTCCGACGTGATCGTCACCGAGCGGCTCACGAAGCACTACGGAACGCGGTGCGTGGTCAACGGCCTCAACCTGCGGGTGCAGTCGGGGGGCGTCTACGGGCTTCTCGGACGCAACGGGGCCGGCAAGTCGACGACGATTCGCATGCTGCTCGGAATGGCGCACCCGACTTACGGACGGGCCGAAGTCTTGGGGCACGACGTCGCGAACCTTCCGCCCGCGGTCCGCGGTCGCATTGCCTACCTCGCCGAGGGGCATCCCCTGTTCGGGTGGATGACGGTCGGCCAGGCCATTCGCTTTATCCGGGCCTTTCATGCCGATCGATGGAACCAGAATTTGCTCGATCAGGTGCTCGAGCATTTCGAATTGCCGCTGGGGAAGAAAATCAGGCGACTTTCCAATGGTCAACGGGCGCACGTTGCGCTCGCGCTGGCGATCGCGCCCGATCCCGATCTTTTGATTCTTGATGATCCGACGCTTGGCCTCGACACGGTGGCCAGGCGGGAATTCCTGGTTTCGCTGATTCACGTGATCCAGCGCGAAGGGCGGACGATCCTCTTCAGCTCGCACATTCTTTCCGACGTCGAACGGATGGCCGACCGGATCGGCATCCTGGTGGACGGCGTGCTGCGCGTCGATTGCCCGACCGAACACTTCAAGGAAACGGTCCGCAAAGTGGTGTTGCAGTTCGCGGGCGGGCCTCCGGTCTTCCCCGGTTGCGAAGGGCTGGTCAACGTCGCGGTCGATGGCCGGCGGATGGAGCTGTTGATCGTCGATTTCGGGCCGGTCCACCAGGAGATTATCGAATCGCTCTCGCCCCTTTCGTGGGACGTTCTCGATCTGAATCTCGAAGACGCCTTCATCGAGTACACGCGCGGCAGCCGGCCGCCATTGTTTGCGAGCGCCCAGAGCGCTCCCGGGAACGGCGTGACGGCGAGCCGCGAGGAGGGGCGCTGGCATGAAGGGTGAATCGCTCCTGCTCCTGCGGCGGCTCCTGGCGGCGACGGTCGTGGCTACCGGATTTGGAACGCTCTGGCTGATCGCGGTGGCCGTCTTCGGCACGATCATTTTGGATACGTTCTTCTCCGGGGAGTCTCGCGCTCGGGAGACGATCGTCGTCCGAAGCGACGGCGAACCGTTGATCGAAACGCGACGGGCCCGCGCGGTCGAAGGCTACCGCGATCTCGACGGGCACCCCCATGCCGGCCCGGGACAACCGCTCATCCAGCCGGTCGCCGTGCTCTGGGGAAGCAAAATCGAAGAGGGGATCGAGTACTTCTTCCGCTCGGGCCGCGTCGATTGGAACTGGAGGCTCAGGGCGTTCGAAGACGACCAGCACCAGTCGAACCATTGGTTTTTTATCCACGACGGCAAAGACAACGGCGCGGGCTATTTCGTCGGCTACAACTGGGCGACGCTCGAGCGCCTCGGCTTCATCGGCGAGTCGGGCTTCAGCCCCGATCCCCTTCCCCGGACAGAGTGGATTCCCGTGGGGCGCGATTTGATGATTTGGACGCAGTGGAGCTCGGTGCAGTTGGAGTTCGATAGCGGGCAAGTCGAGCGGCGAACGTACCAGATCAAATCCCGCGTCCCCTCGCATCTCGTGTATGTTCCCTCGGGCAATCGCCTGCGGCTCGTCGATTTGGCACAACGCACCGTGCGGACGGTCTTCGAGGCCAAACTGCCGATTGAATCATTCAGTCTGGCCAACGAGTCGCCGTCGGTGCGGCCCGTTCCGGTCCCCGCCCCGACCCAACTGCCGGCGATCTACGTGCGAACCGCCGGGGGCATTTACGCCCTGGCCGATGACCACCGCGTGATCTGGACGCTGCCGTTCGCCGACGAAGCCGAGCAGACCCGCCTGGCGATGCTTTACGCGGCCCCCGACGGGAAAAGCACCCTGACCATCCGCCGCGGCTGGGAGGGGAACATCATGCACGACCGGGTCTACTGGCTCTCGGCCCGTGGCTTGATAGAGAGGCATCAAGATGCTGACACGAAGATCGGCGATCTGGTGTGGAATGAAAGGGTTGAAGGCCTGCTGTTGGCGTGGGCGGTCCCGGTGCCGGCCGTCTTTCCCGCGCTTCAGCCCTTCGTCATGGTCCGCGGAGACATGGCCGCAAGTTATCGCGAGGGGTGGGAGCTGATGCTCCAGGATTCGTGGCTCTCGCTGGTCGGCGTCGCGCTCGCGTCGGTCGTGCTGGCCAGCGCGACCTGGTGGCACTCCGAGCGCTTCGCGCTGCCGTTGCGGGAGCGACTGGCCTGGTGGGCTTTCGTGGCGTTGGGCGGACTCCCCGGATTCGCGGGCTACCTGCTTCACCGCCATTGGCCGTTGCGGGAAAAGTGTCCTCATTGTCTGGCGGTGACTCCGCTTGCGACCGGAGCGTGCGCGAGGTGCGAGAAACGCTTTCCGGGACCGGTTCCGAAAGGAACCGAGGTCTTCGCGTGACAACAGATATCGACGTTGCTTGAACATTGGACCTTGAAAAATTGAGTGACGCACACCTTTCCCAAACCGACGGCTCCGCCGTCGGATCCCCAACGACAGCAAGCTGTCGGTTTGGGAAACGTGAAAGCCGCAACTGATTTCATCATCGCTCGGTGCAGCCGACCTCGTGCTCGAAGACTCACGAAGCAGCCGCGACTGGTTTGCCAGAGGAAGAACATGTTTCGGGCGATCGCTCTTAAAGAATTGCGGGAGACGTGGTCGTTTGCCGTGCTGGCCGTCGCACTCTTTGCCGGCCTGTTCTGCAATCAGATCGGGAAGTGGAGCCCGCTCTTGAGCTACTTTCTGGGCTGGATCCCCGGACTCAAACCGTGCGCCTGCCCATCGGTGTTTCCGTTCCTCTACGACAGCTTTCAGACGCCCTACACGTTCGTGGCGGCGGCGCTCGCGATCGCGCTCGGATTGCGGCAGTCGGCCTGGGAGCCGAGCCAGGGAACGTCGCACTACCTGCTCCATCTCCCCCTTTCGCGCTCGAACATCTTCTTGTCAAAACTGGCGGTCGGCGGTGGCTTGCTACTCGGCTGCACGTTGCTGCCGCTCGTCGCGTATGGAGCCTGGGCCTCGACGCTCGGAACGCACCCCGCCCCGTTTGAGTGGTCGATGACTCTGCCCGTCTTCCGCATCTGGCTGACGATGCCGCTCGTCTATTTGGGGGCTTTTTTGACCGGGATTCGGCCGGCCCGCTGGTACGGCTCGCGACTGCTGCCGCTCGTGGCCGTGGGACCCTGCGCATTCCTTCTGCAGTACGTCCCCGATTGGTGGCTGCTGGGCTTGCCGCTGGCGGTGATGATGGACACTTCGCTGACGAGCGTGATCTTGCTCGAGGCGTCGTCCCGCGATTACTGAAATCGTCGCCGGCGATCAGCAATACTTTCGCACGAAGCTCCGCGCCTGCTGGTCACGGGATCTTGTGTGCTCGAGTCTCCGCGATCAACTGCCCGAGCCACTGCATATACGGCGTGCCGCCGGTGCCGCGTGGGTCGGACATCCGCTTATTGATGTACTCGTCAGCCCAGCCGTAGTGCACCTCGCGAAACGTCGCCATCGCTTCGAGAACTTCGTTGTAGGGTTCCTTGTCCGCCAGCGGCCGCGGGTCGCCCAGCTTTTGCACGTCGGCGATCAGTTCGCGGTGCTCCTTGGGCATGAAGTTCTGCATGTCGGCCAGATGATTCGTCAACAGCGATGGCTTGTGCGGAATCTTCATCAGGGCGACGAGCGTCGGCATGATGCTGCTTTGCGCTCCGGTCTCTCCGCGGTAGTCCATCGGCCTGACATCGACCCCCTCGAACACGACATGTTCGAAGAAGCGGATATAGGCGCGAAAAGTCTTGTAGTAGAGCGCCGGATCCATCTTTTCGGGGATGCGGCGGAGAACGGCGATCTGTTGCCGGACACTTTGGCCGATCTTCTCCAACGCCCGGTTCACCAAAGATCGATCACTGGCCGCGATGCCGCGTGCCGTCAGGTCGACGCCCGCCAACACTCCGGCCGCGACCTGTTCGATCTCGACGTGCACCAGGATGAACCAGTGCTCGTCGTACATGTGCACGAAGTTCTGGATGGTGTCGATGTTGCCCAGAGCGATCGGCTGGGACGCATCAAATCGCTTCCAGTTGTAGAGCGCGTAGCCGTCGTAGCTTAGGATCGGGGGGCGCGACAGCCGGCGGCAGACGTCGCACAGCGGCACGGCGAGATTTTGGGGGAGCAGGCTGACCGGCGGCTCACCGACCTGGTTGACGTAGGCCGACGCCAAAAAGCCCAGCCGCACGTAGCGCAAGCGCAGTTGGGGCAGGGCTGCGGCCGGATCCTTGGGCTCGACCCACGGGGGAATCACGAACCGCCGGGCGCGCTCGCGAAATCCCGAATCCTCGAGCAGGCTCGGCAAGTCGTGGCCGATCTCGTCGAGCATGGCGAGCGGACTGTCGCGCGGGAAGGCTCGCAAGGGGTCGGTGTGTGGTAGAAATCCGTGCTGTGTGAACGACCTGTCCATGGAAGTTGAAGGGCGCCTTCCTGCCGCCGCGTTTTTGATAAGGAGAATTGGTCCCGTCTAGTGAGACCGCGGTGAATGGAGTTCCTTGTCGAACCAGTCGGCCATCACTTTCACCTCTTCGTGGATTGTCAGCCAGGGATGGCCGCCGCCGTGCTTGACGATCAGGTCTGCTTGCCCGCCCGCTTTCTTCAGGGCGTCGATCAGCATCTCCGATTGGTGCAGCGGCACCAGCGGATCAGCGTCGCCGTGAATGATCAGAAACGGCGGCTGCTTGCGGTCGACTAACAGGGCCGGCGAAATCTTGCGGGCCATCTCGGCCAGTTTGGTGGAATCGGTCTTTTTGGCGGCCTCGTCGCTGAGCCCGACCAGCTCGCGGATTTGCCGGGTCGATCGATCGTCCTTTCCAAAATCCGCCGCGTCGCCACGATAGTGCAAGAAATCGGTCGGCGGGAAGAAGACGCCGACGGCCTTGAAGGGTTGATCGACACGGCCATTTGCGTCCGCCGGCGTCGAGACGACGGTGAGCGCGGCCAGGTGTGCGCCAGCCGAGCCCCCGGTGATCCCCAAGTTGTTGGGGTCGATTCCATATTCGGCCGCGTGCGCGCGGACCCAGCGCGTGCCCGTCCGCAGATGTCGCACCATTTCGGGAATCGAGAATTTGGTGATCGACCCGGGCCGCATCGCGAAAACGGTGTAACCGCGGCCGCAGAAAATGTCGTAAACCTGCGCCCGGGCATGGTCGCGAATCTTGCCGCGATCCGACCGCCAAGACCCGGAGGCCACGTCGACGATGCCCAGTCCGTTCTTCGGGCCCGTCGGCGTGAAAACATCCATCACCAGCACGGAGCCGTCGTCTTCGCCGAATACGACGTCCTGATGCTGCTCGTAGGCGAGCTTGGTTTTTGCCGTGCTGGCCGGCGGCTTGATCTCAGGAATGGGCGTTGTGGCCAGCCGCTTGTCGAGCCAATCGGCCATGACGGCCACTTCCTCGTTGATCGTCGGCCACGGATGCCTTCCGCCGTGCTTGATGATCAGCGTTGCGTCGGTCCCCGCGGCCTTCAGCCTGTCGACAAAGACCTGCGACTGCTGCAGCGGCACGAGCGGGTCCGCGTCGCCGTGGATGATTAAAAACGGAGGCAGCTTCGACTCGACGAGCCGCGCGGGCGAGATCAGGCGGACCCGTTCAGTCAGTTCCTTTTTTGTGAGGGGCTGTTTGAAGTGTTCGGATCGCGAGATCGCCAGGCTGCGGACCAGCTTGCCCCAGTCGTTATCCTTCGAGAAGTCGATCGGATACCCGCCCCACTCGATGAAGTCGGTCGGCGGAAAGAAGATGATCGCGGCCGCGAACGGCTGTGTGACCTTTTTGTTCTTGTCGACGTCGGGAGTCACCATCGTCAGGCAAGCCAGGTGGCCGCCGGCGGACGCGCCGCAAATCGCCGGGTGGTCGGGATCGATGCCGAATTCGGCCGCGTGGTCGCGGACCCAGTGGATGCCCTTGCGCAGATTTGCGACCATCTCCGGCGCGCTGAATCGCGTGCGGGAGCCGGGCCGAATGGCGAACACCGTGTAGCCCCGTCCACAAAAGATTTGAAAGAACTGTCCGCGCTCATGATCCCGGATCTTTCCGCGGTCCGTGTACCAGGCGCCCGAGACGACGTCGATCACCGCCAGGCCGTTCCGCTTGCCGATCGGCGTGAAAATATCCATCGGCAGGCCGACGCCGCCGGCCTCGCCGAAGACGACGTCTTGCTGCTGCTTGTAG